>JAGAQZ010000086.1 GCA_017622505.1 Lachnospiraceae bacterium | reverse complement strand
TACGAGAATTCTCTTTTTTGCAGATTTGATGTTAGCCAAGACTCACACCTCCCATTTTCTTCAATCATTATTGTGAAAATGTTCCATTAAAGCCGGACACGGACGTTCTAATGTAAACATACGATGTTATTTTATCCGTCTGTAAGCAATCTGTCAAGGCATAAAATAAATATTTTTGCAAAAACTAACAGAAAAACTTTATTGCAGAGGATAGAAAGATGGAAGTGTGTCGTGTAAGAACGGATTTGGCCTTAGAATCCGCAGAAAGTATGCAGGGGCCTGAAAGTGAAATGAGTGGGGTGTCCGTATCGGAAGAATATCATGCAAGAACGGATGTAACCATAACAACGGTTATGATAGAAAGCAAAAATGCGTCAAAGCGTTTGGGAAAACCAAATGGGACCTATATTACCTTGGAGGCACCGGCAATGCATGAGGACGATGAGGAATATCATAGAGAAATTTCAAAGGAATTGGCGGATTGTTTGTGTAAACTTTTACCAAAGAGAGAAAAGGAATTGGCGGTTTTGGTAGTAGGGCTGGGAAACCGGGCAGTGACAGCAGATTCACTCGGTCCTTTGGTGATTGATAATCTTCACGTGACCAGACATGTTTTATTGGAATACGGGGCTGCAGCATATGAGAATACCACGAATATGATTAGCGGTATCGTGCCCGGGGTTATGGCGCGAACCGGAATGGAAAGCATGGAAATTATAAGAGGTGTGGCAGACAGCACGGAGCCGGATGTCATTATTGTGGTAGACGCTTTGGCGGCGCGTTCTACGAAACGTTTAAACCGCACGATTCAAATTACCAATACAGGTATTCATCCGGGTTCCGGCGTCGGTAATCATAGAAGTACGTTGAATGAAGAGACAATCGGTAAACCTGTAATTGCCATCGGTATTCCTACCGTTGTGGATGCGGCGACCATTGTGAATGATGCTGTAGGTCGTCAATATGAAGATATTCCCCTTTCAAATATGTCTGAACTTGCCAATATGTACGTTACAGGGAAGGATATTGATGAAATTATTGCAAGACTTTCTTTTACGGTTTCTGAGGGAATTAATATGGCATTGAAATGCAGTCATTAAGGAAATAGGCCACTCATATAATATAAAAGTTACCATAAGACAAGTCTTGTCTATGGCTGTGATTGGAGTGGTAAAGATGAGAGAGCACGGAACAGGGAAACTGTCTGTAATTTGTGTAGTTATTTTATTTGTTTTTCTGGGGGTGGCTGCTTGGATAGAAAATGCAGGAATGCCGGAATATAATGCAGATGCTATTATTAATAGAGTTGAGGCAGAATGGCAATATGATATGATTAGTCAAATGTTTCCGCTATGGGGATATGCCGGTAGTGAGTTGTGGAAGAAAGATTTACCGGCTGATGCGGAAGTTTATTTGACGGAGATGCCTTTTTATCAATATGTGGAAGATGAGTTGGAAATGGCGGGCGTAATGGATAATGGCAATATGCTTGTTCAAATGAATAAAACGGAAGAAAAGGAAGATTATTATGTTGAAAATAAAGATGATGTGATTGAAACACCGGAATATTACGAAGAGATGATAAATGAAAATCATCACGCTGTGATTTTTGCGCAGGATTCGGATTTCTTTACCTGTGGCAGTGGATTTGTCAGTGAAATTTCCGCGTTCTGGATTACAGAGTTTATAAAAGCGGATCATAAAACGGTGGTGTATAGGCAGGAGCAGTTGAATGACTATGAGTTCGTTATGGAGAACTTTTATACTGTAGATGCTTGCACGTCTGCAGGTCCGGATGTAATTCGGCCGGCAGAGTTTTTAACCTATGATGTTAAAATTGATAAAACAAAACCGGGACCGCATATTTTAATATACCATACCCATTCCCAGGAGGGATTTGTTGACAGTGTAGAAGGAGACCGTTCAACAACCATTGTGGGAGCAGGAGCGAAGTTATCGGAATTATTGCGGGAAGAATACGGATATGAGGTATATCACCATACAGGAGAGTACGATAAGGATACGCGAGACGATGCCTATGCCAAGTCAGCACCGGCGTTGGAAGAAATTTTAGAGCAGTATCCGCAGATACAGGTGGTGATTGATTTGCATAGGGACGGAGTGGCGGAGGGCCGGCATCTTGTAACCGAATGGGAAGGTAAAAAAGTGGCACAATTTATGTTTTTTAACGGATTGAGCTACGTAAATAACAAGGGGCCGATTGATTATCTTCCGAATCCGAATTTGCAAGGGAATCTTGCACTGTCTTTTCAGGCAACTGTTGTGGCCAATGAATATTATCCCGGGCTTGCGAGAAGGACCTATTTAAACGGGTATCGGTACAACATGCATTATCGGGAAAAAAGTATGCTGATTGAATTGGGGGCGCAGACCAATACGGTGGATGAAATTATGAGTGCCTGCGAGCCGTTGGCGCATATTTTGGATATGCTTTTTTCGGGCGAAGAAAATCAGGAATAGGTTTACATAAAAGCATTTACAGATTTTTGAAAGTAGATTATAATAAAACGTTGAAAACATTGGAATAAATATACATTCAGAGAGGAGAGTACGTTTTACGTACCAAAATAGGATGTCGAAGATAGAACAGAGTAAAATCAGAAATTTTTGTATAGTTGCCCATATTGACCATGGTAAATCAACCCTGGCTGACCGAATCATTGAGCATACGGGGCTTTTGACCAGTCGTGAAATGCAGGCGCAGGTTTTGGATAATATGGATTTGGAGCGCGAACGAGGTATTACCATTAAGTCTCAGGCGGTGCGTACCGTATATAAGGCACAGGACGGCGGAGAGTATATTTTTAACTTAATTGATACCCCGGGACACGTGGATTTCAACTACGAAGTAAGCCGAAGTTTGGCTGCTTGTGACGGTGCAATTCTTGTAGTGGATGCAGCGCAGGGAATTGAGGCACAGACTCTTGCTAATGTGTATTTGGCGTTGGATCATAACCTGGATGTATTTCCCGTTATAAACAAGATTGATTTGCCCAGTGCGGATCCGCAACGTGTAAAAGATGAAATCGAAGATGTAATCGGTCTGGAAGCCCAGGATGCACCGTTGATTTCTGCAAAGAATGGTATCGGCATAGAAGATGTTTTGGAAGCAATTGTAAATAAAATTCCTTCGCCCACAGGTGATGCGGACGCACCCCTTCAGGCCTTGATTTTTGACTCGTTATACGATTCTTACAAGGGTGTAATCGTATTCTGCCGTGTGATGGAAGGTACGGTCAAAAAAGGGACAACCATTCAGATGATGGCGACCAAGGCGAAAGCCGATGTTGTGGAAGTCGGATATTTTGGCGCAGGGCAGTTTATTCCCTGCGAAGAGTTATCTGCCGGTATGGTAGGTTATATTACTGCGTCTATTAAGAATGTAAAAGACACTGCCGTAGGTGATACGGTAACAGATTTTAACAGACCTTGCAAAGAACCCCTTCCGGGCTATAAAAAGGTTCGGTCTATGGTTTACTGCGGCGTATATCCTGCAGACGGTGCTAAGTACCCTGATTTGAGAGATGCGCTGGAGAAACTGCAGTTAAATGATGCAGCCCTTAATTATGAACCTGAAACATCCATTGCCTTAGGTTTTGGTTTCCGTTGTGGATTCTTAGGCCTTCTTCATTTGGAAATTATCCAGGAGCGTTTGGAGAGAGAATATAATCTTGATTTGGTAACTACGGCACCGGGCGTAGTCTATAAGGTGCATAAGACGGATGGTGAGATTATTGAATTAACCAATCCCAGTAACTTGCCAGACCCTTCTGAAATTGAGTTTATGGAAGAACCGATTGTAACGGCAGAGATTATGGTTACAACAGAATATATTGGTTCCATTATGGAGTTGTGTCAGGAACGTCGCGGACGTTACCTGGGTATGGATTACATGGAAGAGACCAGAGCACTCTTAAAATATGAGTTGCCCTTGAATGAAATCATCTATGACTTCTTCGATGCTTTAAAATCACGTTCCAGAGGTTATGCATCTTTTGATTATGATTTGAAGGGATATGAACAGTCCGAGCTTGTTAAATTGGATATTTTGGTTAACAGGGAAGAAGTGGATGCCTTGTCTTTTATCGTGCATAAGGATACAGCGTATGAACGCGGTCGTAAAATGTGTGAGAAGTTAAAAGACGAAATTCCCAGACACTTGTTTGAAATTCCTATTCAGGCAGCAGTGGGCGGTAAAATCATTGCTCGCGAAACCGTTAAGGCAATGCGTAAGGACGTGCTTGCTAAATGTTACGGCGGTGATATTACCCGTAAGAAGAAACTTCTTGAAAAACAGAAGGAAGGTAAGAAACGTATGCGCCAGATTGGTAATGTAGAAATTCCCCAGCAGGCGTTTATGAGTGTGTTAAAGTTGGATGATAAGAAGTAAGTAAATTGTGAAAAGGTATATCATTGGGATATGCCAAAAGAAGTAGATGTAAAAATTATGTAAACCAAAAAAGAAAGGGGTGTGGCATATGAATCGCAAATCATTAGGGATTTATATTCACATCCCTTTTTGTGTGCAGAAATGTTTGTATTGTGATTTCGTGTCAGGACCGGCATCAGACGAGATAAAAAGAAATTATGTAAACTATTTATTGAAAGAAATAGAAGCATGCATTTATGGTAATAAATCCGGAAGTGAATATATTGTAGACACGATTTTTATTGGGGGCGGAACGCCGTCGGTGTTGGATGCAGATTGGATTGAAGAAATTTTATGTAAACTAAAAGAGCGGTTTGAGATATCGGACGATTGTGAATGTACGATAGAAGTAAATCCCGGAACTGTGGATTCGGATAAAATGGAAAAGTACCGTGAAGCAGGAATCAACCGTTTAAGTATCGGTTTACAGTCCTGTAACGACAACGAGTTAAAAATTTTGGGAAGGATTCATAATTTTAAGGACTTTGAAGATATGTTCCAATCGGCGCGAATGGCAGGGTTTGATAACATCAATGTGGATTTGATGTCGTCGATTCCCGAGCAGACGGAGGAGAGTTTTACGCGGTCTTTAAAGCAGGTTATAAATTTGAGTCCAGAACATATTTCGGTTTACAGTCTGATTGTCGAAGCGGGGACACCTTTTTATGAGATGGATTTAAACTTGCCCGATGAAGATACAGAACGGCAAATTTATTATAAAACCGGAGAAATCCTAAAAGAACGCGGTTATGAGCAGTATGAAATATCAAATTATGCAAAACTGGGAAAAGAGTGCAAACATAATATCCGTTATTGGCAATGTGATGAATATATCGGTTTTGGCGTTGCGGCTGCGTCATATTTTAATGGCGTCAGATGGAAGAATGCTGAGGATATAAATTTTTATATAAAATATATGCAAGGTGTAGATTGTAGCGTAGATAAACAGTGCGCAGGCAATATTAATGACGAGCATTGTACAGAGAACAGTAATACAGGGCAAGGTATTGAAAATACCGGTATTATACAACGTGATGAGTTTTACAGTGAAAAAGATATTCTTACTCCGGAGGAACAATGCGCAGAGTTTATGTTTATGGGTCTTCGTATGAATCAAGGTATATCGGCGGAAGAATTTTATAAACGCTTCGGCATTATGCCGGATGAAAAATACGGCGAAATAATCGAAAAACATATACAAAACGGTTTACTTGTAAAAGAAGAAGATTATATTCGTTTGACCGATAAAGGCCGTGATGTTTGCAATTTTGTTATGGCAGATTTTTTATAATAAAGAGTTTTTTATGATAAATGTAATCAAATGCCGATAAAATTACGAATTTTATACTGAAAAAACATAAAATTACTTGCAAGGTTTGGCCCTAATCTGTATAATATTTTGTAGACGCGTGGAAAGGCACAATTGAAATCGTCCTCTCATAGAATGTGATAAAGAGTTCTTGGAGGCTTCTTTTGAAAACTTTTCAACAACCGCTTACTTCAGACGAAGAAGCCTTTTATATAAGGCTGATGCAAGAAGACAGTAACGGAGAGAAAGGGATAGAGGCACGGAATATTCTAATCGAGAGAAACCTAAGACTTGTTGCACATATTGCAAAAAAGTATCAGGGTAGCGATGAGAATGTAGAGGACTTGATTTCGGTGGGCACCATAGGTTTAATGAAGGCAATTGCCACGTTTGATTCTGCTAAGGGAAATAAGCTGGCAACCTATGCTGCACGGTGTATTGAGAATGAACTTCTGATGATGTTTAGGGCGAAGAAAAAGACGTCCAGGGAAGTGTCCCTGTATGAACCCATCGGAACGGATACGGAAGGGAACGAAATCAGTCTTTTGGATATTATGGAAAGCGAACAGGTTGATGTGGTGGAGGAAATGGACCGCATTGAACATCTGAAGCGACTGAGAGAATTGTTAAACGACTGTTTGACACCGCGCGAGAAAGAAATTATTTATATGCGTTACGGATTGCTGACAGAGCATGAAATGACACAACGAGAGGTTGGAATGGCCCTCGGTATTTCAAGAAGCTATGTTTCAAGGATTGAGAAGAAGGCTTTGAAGAAATTAAGAGAGAGCTTTGACCATACAAAATAGCGTACCTTTATCCTAATAAAGTACCAAATAAGAAAAGGGGAAAGAACTATGCCACGTATTGAAGAAATATTACAGGTTGCAATGGATGCCAGAGCATCCGATATTCATTTGACAGCAGGTTTACCGCCTAAAATGCGTGTAAACGGCCACTTGCTTAATATGGATTTTCCGATTATGAAACCGGATGATACATTAGCAATTGTTGCTCAGATTATGACAGACCATCAGAAGCAGATGTTCGAAGAACGCGGTGAGTTGGATATGTCTTTTGCGGTTACTAATCTTGGACGTTACCGTGTAAATGCATTCCGTCAGAGAGGTTCTGTAGCTATGGCGCTTCGTGCCGTTAATACAGTAATTCCTTCACCTGCACAGTTGGGTGTTCCCAACTCGGTAGTTGAACTTTACAACCGTAAGAGAGGTCTTGTACTTGTAACAGGTCCTACCGGTTCCGGTAAGTCAACAACACTTGCTTCCATTATTGATAAAGCAAACAATAACCGTGATGCTCATATTATCACATTGGAAGACCCTATCGAGTATCTGCACTTACATAAAATGTCAATGGTTAACCAGCGAGAAATCGGCTTTGACTCTATGAGCTATGAAAGAGCCTTAAGAGCTGCCCTTCGAGAAGATCCCGATATCATCCTCGTAGGTGAAATGCGTGACTACGAAACTATTTCCGTAGCTATTACTGCAGCCGAAACAGGTCACTTGGTACTTTCTACACTGCATACCATCGGTGCTGCAAGTACAATCGACCGTATTATCGACGTTTTCCCGCCTCATCAGCAGCAACAGATTCGTGTACAGCTTGCTAACGTATTAGAGGCAGTTATTTCTCAGCAGCTTATTCCTACCGCAGATGGTAGAGGCCGAGTTGCCGCATTCGAAGTTATGCATGCAAACCATGCGGTTCGTAACTTGATTCGTGAAGGTAAGTCACATCAGTTACAGTCAACCATGCAGACAAACCGTAAGATGGGTATGATCACCATGGACGAAGCTCTTACACAGCTTTACTTAGAAGGTAAGATTGATAAGGAAATGGTTGTTCAGTATGCTCAGGATCCTGACGGTATGATCCAGAAATTAGGTTTAAGAGGTGTATACGCACCTATGTAATTTTATACATAATAAGATTAGAGACCGGCGAGTTTTCGTCGGTCTTTTTTGTGTATACGAGGTAAAATACTTTTGTTGCATATTTGTTAATACGTATATTTTTCATTTCCAAAACTACATTTTTAAGCTATAATATAATTAGGGAAATGTAATGTTTTTGTCCGGCAGGACATTTGTGATGTATAGGGGATTTTTATGGGAAATGATGTAGTGGACAAATTGAAAAAAATGGGGTTTATGGATATCCAGTTACACCAGATTCAGTTAGGTTTGTCAGAGGGCTTGCCTGTTGAAATTTATGCAAATCCTGCATTTGACTGGTTCCAGATGGAAGAAATACGAAAGGGATTGAAAGCGAAACTGGATGTGACCTGTTATGCCAAGCCGGAAATTCCTTATGAGAAGATGCGTCAAATCCGTAAGGGCTTGCAGGAGGGCATTGACCTTTTGCCTTATATGGATTGGAATGCCGGGGTTTTGAAGGAATTTCGTCTTGCAAGACTTGGCGACATTGATTTATCCAAATATATTAAGCAGGGGTATGATGCACAGCAACTTGCGGAAATCAGAAAAGCATCGGAAAAGGGCATTGATTTGGAAGTGCATATTAATCCTGAATTTAGGGCGGCATCCATTACCGAAATCCGCAAAGGTTTGGAAAATGGTGTAGATGTATCACTTTATGCCAAGAATACATACAGTTGGCAAAAAATGCGCGAACTTCGCCTCGGTCTTGAGAATCAGCTGGATGTATCAAAGTATAGCAGCCACTTTTATGACTGGGAACAGATGCGTGAAATCAGGCTTGGATTAAAAGCCGGCGTAGCTGTTGACGGTTATTGTCTGCTGAGATATTCAGCAAGTGAAATGTATAAGAAACGTAGGGAACTGCTGTTGCAATCCCACGTCAATGGTGCGGCTTTTTATAAGCAGATGGAAGAATCCATCAGTAATATACTGTCTTCCGAAGATGCTTTGGAAGCCCATGGTTTGCGTAATCATGTTGAAAGTAAAGAAATTGTACAAACAAACGATTCTGATAAGTTGTTGCTTGGTAAAGAGCATTTGACTTTGGAATTCCGCGCAGGAAATATGGAAGCATACATTACCATAGGAGTGCCGGATGGAATTGTGGAACGTGATGTTCTTATGGACTTTTTAAAAGAGAAAAAAGTGAAGTCCGGCATATCAGACCCGGCAATGGAACTGATCTGTAAGGGCGAGTACGGACAAAGTCCGATACTCATTGCCCAGGGAAAAATCCCCTTGAAGGGTGAAGACGGTTGGTATGAGTACTTTTTCCGTACGGATGTACAGAAGAAACCGAAGGTATTGGAAGACGGCAGTGCAGACTATAAAGATATTGAATGGTTTGAAGTAGTAAAAGAAGGTCAAAAAATAGCCTATTATCATGGAGCAAAAGACGGTACAGACGGGTATGATGTACTCGGCAACGTAATCAAGGGACGAAAAGGTACGGAAAAACGTGTATTAAAAGGAAAAGGTTTTCGTTTGGAAGATGACAAGAAAACCTACACTGCCCTGTATAACGGAATGATTCGCTTGGAAGGCGAAGATTTGTCAGTGGTAAATCATGTGGAACTTGATGAAATCAATATGACCACCGGAAATATTTTCTTTGACGGAAGTATCCATATCCGTGGCAATGTCAGTAGCGGAATGGCGGTAAAAGCAACCGGCGATATTGTCATTGACGGTAATGTTGAGGTGGCGACCATAGAAACCGAAGGAAGCGTTATGCTTAAGAAAGGTATGAATTCTTCCGGACTTGGTGTTGTAAAAGCCGGTAAGAATGTGGTGAGCAGGTTCTTTGAATCCACCAAGATTATCGCCGGCGGAAATATTGAGGTGGATAAGTGCTTAAACAGCCACTTGTATGCCAAAGGAATGATTACTGCAACGAGAGTTCTGGCAGGAGGAATTGCAAGTTCGGAATCCGGTTTTTACTTAAATAACGTGGGAAATCACGCCGGGCTGAGAACCGTGTTAAAAGTACAAATCAACGAAACAGCCCGAAATGATTACCACAATATTTTATTCAATATAAAAGATGTAAAACGCCAGCTGGAAGTGCTGAATAAAACCTACAATGACCTTATGGAGAAGTATACGGCGCAGGAGCGTAGCGAGATGGAGCTTTTCCAAAAGGTGGAAAATGCAGTTTTCGTAAAGCAAAAACAGTTAGATAAAATGAAAGAACTGGAAATTCAGCTGAAACGAATTATTGACAAAGAAAAGCTTGTCAGTGTTGTAATCAGCGGAAATGCCTATGAAGGTACCGTAGTAGAAGTGGGCAGCGGCCGTTGGGAAGCAAAGAATCACTATAATGTAACCATTAAACAGCAGAACAGTGAAATATCTGTATATAACAATTAAAAGGACGGGAGGAAGAACGGAATGAGAGATAAAATACTAATTGTGGATGATTCCAAATTTAATCGTCAGGTTTTAATTGATATATTAAAAGATTCCTATGCCGTTATTGAAGCACAGAACGGCTTGGAGGCATTGAAAATTGTAGAAGGACAGATGAAAGAGATTGTTGCTGTTTTTCTGGATATTAATATGCCGGAAATGGACGGAATCACTTTTTTAAAAAAGATGACCGAGAAGGATTATTTAGGTGCCTTTCCGGTATTAGTGGTTACCAGCGAACAGTCTGTCAATCAGGTGGCAGAGTGCTTTGAGTACGGTGCGGCCGATTATATTCGAAAACCTGTGAATACGGATTTTGTAAAGCAGAGATTAGAGAAATTGTTGAAATTGTATGAACAGAAGAATGATTTTAAAGAACGATTGGATAAACAGACGCTTACCATGCGTTCGCAATATCGCCTTTTACAACAGCAGGCTATGCAGTTGAAGAAGAATAACGAGAATATAATTAATATCCTTGGTACAATTGTAGAATACCGAAATATGGAAGGGCGGACTCATACCACCAGAGTAAAAGGTTTTACCAAGATTCTCGGTAAGTATATGATGAAGGATTATCCGGAATACGGCTTGACGGAAGATAAAATTAATGCCATTGCGACGGCAAGTGTGCTTCATGATGTTGGTAAAGTAATGCTTTCGGATGCGGTTCTTTTAAAACCGGGGAAATTAACAGCCGAAGAATTCGAATATGTGAAATCACATTCCATCAAGGGATATGACATTGTAAACAGTATTGCGGACTTGTGGGAAGGCGAGTATATTGAATACAGCCGTGAAATCGTAAGATGGCATCATGAGAAATATGACGGTTCCGGATATCCGGACGGATTAAAGGGGGATGAAATTCCAATCTCTGCCCAGTTGGTATCGGTTGCGGATTGCTATGATTCGCTTATTTCCGAGAGCGTATATAAAGGAGCAATCCCTTATGAAGAGGCGTACAATATGATTCTTCAGGGGGAATGCGGTATGTTCTCCTATAAGCTTCTTGAGTGTTTGCGTAAGGCAAAAGAAGAAATGGAAACTTATGCAAAAAGTGCAGAAAAAAATGAAGATAAAATGTCTAATGCCGAAGGTGTGTAAATAGAATGTAATAATAACTTTATCTGAGGTTACATATGAGGCAAATCAGATATTTTAGAATAATCAGAGGTTTTTTGACAC
>JAGAQZ010000085.1 GCA_017622505.1 Lachnospiraceae bacterium | reverse complement strand
GGGAAATTGAGGAGGATATTTTAAAATGACTTTAGAAGAATTAATCCGTTATGCCAAAGAAAATCATTGTTCGGATATTCATATTACAGTAGGTACTGCATTGGCAATTCGTCGCTATGGTACATTACAGATTTTGGAACCCGCACCTTCGGCAGAAGAATCCAGAGATATGATTTTTTCTATTTTGGACCAGGAACAGGTACATAAAGCATCTGCAGGTGAAGACCTTGACGTTGGTTGTATGCTTCGTGATGGAACCAGAATCCGTGCGAACGTATATCATCAGAGAAATAACTTGGCTGCAAGTATCCGTCTTTTGGATGATATCATTCCCAGTTTTGAGAAGTTAGGATTACCTCCCATTGTTAAGAACTTTGCGGAACTTCCCAATGGTCTTGTGTTGGTAACCGGTCCTACAGGTAGTGGTAAGACAACAACTTTGGCATCTATGATTGATTACATCAATAAGAATACTTCAAAGCATATTATGACTATTGAAGACCCTATCGAATATATTTATCCGCATAACAGAGCGATGATTCACCAGCGTGAAGTTGGTAGAGACGTTGACAGTTTTGCAACTGCTCTTCGTTCAGCACTTCGTGAAGACCCTGATATCATCCTTGTAGGTGAAATGCGTGACTTCGAAACAATTCAGGCTGCTATTACTGCTGCTGAAACAGGTCACTTGGTATTCTCTACCTTACATACAACAAGTGCGGCGCAGACAGTAGAACGTATTGTTGATGCTTGTCCTATCGATGGTCGTGAACAGGTTCGTGCACAGTTTGCAAACGTAATCAGAGGTATCCTTACTCAGCAGTTGATTCCCAAGGCTGACGGAAGCGGTCGTGTTGTTGCAACCGAAGTATTGAGTGCAAACTACGCTATTTCTAACTTGATTCGTGAAAATAAATCAGTACAGATTACAAGTTCAATTCAGTCAGGTATGCGTGAAGGTATGCATACTATGAATGCTGACCTGGTTAGATTGGTAAGAGAAATGCAGATTACCAAGGAAGATGCAATGAGAGTATCTACCGTACCTTCAGAATTAGAAAAAATGTTATACTAAAATATAAGTTTTTGCGAAGAGCATTGCGAAAGCAATGCTCTTTTTGTATACTTATAAGGCGAAGAACCATAAAAGGGGACAAAGATGAAGAGCAAAAAAGGTGGTTTGTCCACAAGTGTTATCAAAACAATTGCATTAATTATTATGTTCGTTGACCATTTTGCGGCAGGCGTTGTAGTACGTATGCCTAATTTACATGATCATCTTGCGGTATATCAATGGATGCGTCATATCGGACGAATCAGTTTCCCTATTTATTGCTTTTTTATTGTGGAAGGATTTTATAAAACAAGAGACCGTAAAAGGTATGCAAGGCGACTTGCGGCCTGCGCTTTGATTTCGGAAGTACCCTTTGATCTGGCAATCTACGGTAAAATATTTTATCTATGGCATCAGAACGTGTTTATAACACTTTTGGTGGGGCTGTTTGCAATTTGGGCACTGGAGTCCATTCGAAATATGAAAGAACTGTCAAAGGGCGTTAAAATCGTCACATCGCTGTGTACGGGTGTAGGCTTTGCACTACTGGCGGAAGTGCTTTTTACAGATTACGGAAGTTTTGGTGTGCTTTGCATTATTATGATGTATGTGGTGCGTAAACTTACGGAGGATAAAATTAAATTCTGGGCGCCGGTGGTTTTGACGGCGGGAATTGTGGTTTTGACGATTTTAAGTTATACCGAAATTTGGGCGTTGTTGGGACTTCCTTTGATGTTCTTTTATAAGGGTAAAAAAGGATGGAACGCCAAGTGGTTCTTTTATTTCTTTTATCCGGTGCATCTGCTGGTGATTGCAGTGATTGCACTTTGCCTCGGCGTGCAAAGATGGGGACTGTTTTAAAGAAATAGTATGGATGTAACCTATAAATGTGAGAACGGATTCTTTTCAGGAAGACTATTTGTGCCAACTTGTATTTAACCCAAAAATCAGTTAGAATGATGATTGTGTCATAAAAGGCACAAAGAATTTGATTATTTGTATAGATTTGAATTGTGTGACAAAATGATAGGACGGAGTTTGTATGTCATTAATTAAAACCAAAAATCTTACATTTGAATATATACGTCGCGATGATGAAGGAAACGTGGAAGGCATTACCAAGGCGGTAGATGATGTGAACCTTGACATTAAGCAGGGGGATTTTATCACGATTCTCGGCCATAACGGTTCGGGAAAGTCTACTCTTGCAAAGCACTTGAATGCCATTCTTTATCCTACGGAAGGCACTGTGTGGGTGGACGGCAAGGATACTAATGAAGATGAGTATCTTTGGGATATCCGCCAGACCGCGGGTATGGTTTTTCAGAACCCGGACAATCAGATTATCGGTCAGGTTGTGGAAGAGGACGTGGGATTCGGTCCTGAGAATATGGGGGTTGCCACCAAGGAAATTTGGGAGCGCGTGGAAGAGAGCTTAAAAGCAGTCGGAATGTATGAGTTCCGCAAGCACTCGCCGAACAAATTATCCGGCGGTCAGAAGCAGAGAGTGTCCATTGCGGGCGTGATTGCCATGCACCCGAAGTGCATTATTCTGGACGAGCCGACAGCGATGTTAGATCCGAAGGGACGTAAAGAAGTGATCCGTGCGGTAAGGGCCTTAAACGACGTAGAGAAAGTAACGGTGATATTAATCACCCACTATATGGAAGAAGCGATTTATTCAGACCGGATTTTCGTAATGGATAAGGGGAGCATCGTAATGCAGGGAACGCCGAAACAAGTATTCTCTCAAGTAGAGCAGCTAAAAGAACTGCGCCTTGACGTGCCCCAGGCAACTTTGCTTGCCTATGAACTGCAGAAAGCAGGCGTGAAGTTGGAAGACGGTATTTTATCCAAGGAAGGATTGGTAGAGGCCTTATGCCGATTATAGTGCATCATTTGTCCCACGAGTATGGGGCTGATACAAAACTGAATACATTGGCGTTGAACGATATCAACCTTGTGATTCCTGACGGACAGTTCGTGGGTTTAATCGGCCATACGGGTTCCGGTAAAACCACTTTAATCCAGCATTTGGATGCCCTTTTGGAGCCAAAGAGCGGGACTGTGTATCTGGACGGCGAGGATATCTTCGAGAAGGATTATGACAGACAGAAGCTTCGCGCAGCGATGGGGCTGGTATTTCAGTATCCGGAGCATCAGTTGTTCGAGACTACGGTTTTTGCGGATGTGTGTTTCGGGCCGAAGAATTTGGGCCTTGATAAAAAAGAAGTGGAACTGCGAGCATATGATGCCTTAAAACTGGTGGGGCTGGAGGACGAAGTCTTTTATCAGTCGCCTTTTGATTTGTCAGGTGGGCAGAAACGCCGCGTTGCCATTGCGGGTGTACTTGCCATGCAACCGAAGGTTTTGATTCTCGATGAACCTACGGCAGGACTGGACCCGAAGGGCAGGGATGAAATTTTAGATTGCATCAATATTTTACATCATAAAAAAGATATGACTGTAATTCTCGTATCCCACAGTATGGAAGATGTGGCAAAATACGTGGACCGCATCATTGTAATGAATAAGGGCAAGGTGTTCTTGGACGGCAGTCCCAAAGACGTGTTTGCCCATTATAAAGAGTTGGAAGAAATCGGCCTTGCGGCGCCGGAAGTGACTTATATTATGAACGAGTTGGCAGCGAAGGGCTTGCCTGTCAGTACAGAGGCAACGACGCTGGAAGAGGCGAAGGAAGAGATTTTGCGTGCATTAAACAGCAGGAGATAAAATGCTTAAAGATATTACGTTAGGGCAGTATTATCAGGAAGATTCCGTGATACACCGCTTAGACCCGAGAGTCAAGCTGGTGGGCACCGTTCTTTTTATGATATCGCTGTTTTTGTTTAACAATTTAATAGGGTATGGTCTTGCGGCATTGTTTCTTTTCAGTGCAATTAAGATGTCGAAGGTGCCTTTTAAATTTATGGTAAGAGGCATGAGGGCAATCTTTCTGTTACTGCTGATTACAGTGTTTTATAACCTGTTTTTGACCAAGGGTGATATTCTGTGGCAGTGGGGATTCTTGAAACTGACCAAGCAGGGTATTGAGGTTGCGGTGTATATGATGATTCGCTTAACGCTGTTGATTATCGGTTCGTCGCTTATGACACTGACTACAACGCCGAACCAGTTGACGGACGGCATTGAGAGTCTTTTAAGCCCCTTGAAGATTTTTAAGGTGCCGGTGCATGAGGTGGCTATGATGATGTCAATTGCATTGCGTTTTATACCGATTCTCATGGAAGAGACGGATAAAATTATGAAGGCCCAAATTGCCCGCGGGGCGCAGTTTGAGAGTAAAAATTTGTTTAAAAAGGTAAAAGCGTTGGTGCCTTTGCTGGTGCCCTTGATTATATCGGCGTTCCGCAGAGCCAACGATTTGGCACTTGCCATGGAGGCGAGATGTTATCGTGGCGGTGAAGGAAGAACGAAGATGAAACCGTTAAAATATCGCGGAAGAGATGCAGTGGCGTACGTAGTGATGATTATGTATCTTGTGGCGCTGATTGCGGTGGGTATTTTTACGGAAGGGTCGTTGCTTAAGATATTGGGACTTGTCGCGTAGTTTGTCGAAGAGATATAGCGAGTGGGTTCGTATATCTTAAAAGATGATTGAGAAAACATTGGACGTGAGCATGAGCCGCGGAATGTGTAACAGATTAAGAGGATAAAATGAGACGAATAATGCTGACCGTCGCCTACGACGGAACGGATTTTCACGGGTGGCAGGTTCAGCCCGGTGTGAGAACCGTGGAAGGTGAATTGAATAAATGTCTTTCAGAGCTTCTAGGTGCGGAGATTCAGGTGATTGGTGCGAGCCGTACCGATGCGGGTGTGCATGCAATGGGGAATCTTGCGGTTTTTGATACAGAGGGAAATATTCCTGCCGAGAAGTTTGCCTATGCTTTGAATTGTAAGTTGCCTTCGGATGTAAAAGTGCAGAAGTCCGAGGAAGTGGCGGAGGATTTTCATCCAAGAAAGTGCAATAGCATAAAGACCTATGAATACCACATCGACTGCGGAGAATTTCCGATGCCGATTAACGGACGATATGCGTACTATACTTATCATAACCCGGATGTGGAGCTGATGCGTGAGGCTGCAAAGTATATTGTGGGCGAGCATGATTTTAAAAGTTTCTGCAGTGTCCATACCCAGGCTGAGACCACAGTACGTACCGTTTATAGCATAGATGTAGAGCAAAAGGGCCGTGAAATCGTCATAAGGGTGTCAGGAAGCGGTTTTCTCTATAATATGGTTCGAATTATCGCCGGAACCCTTTTGGACGCCGGAATGGGCAAATTTGCGCCTTCTAAGGTGGCTTGGATGATTGAACAGTGCGACAGAACGGTTGCGGGACCTACATTACCGCCGGAAGGGCTTAGGTTGTGTGGGATTGAGATAAAAGGGTAAAAATATTAATTATTTTTAAAATAATTTAAGGACCGAAGCGGTCCTTTTTATTTTATATAAAAAATGTTTAAAGTATTTCATATAAATATCTATTTTTTATAAATTAAAAGTTCATCTAAATCAACGTTTAAATACCAACAAAGTTTACATATCAAATTAGCATCTAAACGTTGAAAATCATTTCTACAATAGCGATTAAAATTTGAACGAGGTATATCTAAATCTTTGCATATTTTATTTTTTGATATGTTTTTTTCTTGCAGAATTGATTCGATTTTCATTTCTAAATGTCCATAATCCATAACAATACCTTTACTTTTTTTTATTAATTATATATAATGAATAATCATACAGTAACTCACTAAATAGGGACTCACTAAATAATGAGTGCATATATTAATATATTAAACGGAGGGATGAAATATGAGTTGTCCGTATTATTATTGGTATTATGATTATGCATGTAGAAAAACTGGGAAAGAAGTAAATAGTGATATCTACTACCGATATTGTAGAGATTATAATTATGATGAATGTCCGATTTATAAACACGAAGAGCAGAGTAGCGGATGCTTTTTGACTAGTGCCTGTGTAGAAGCGAAACAGTTGCCTGATGATTGTGAAGAATTAACCATTTTAAGGTCATTTCGAGATACATATTTGAAAAACCGAGAAGAAGGTCAATGTGATATTAAAACATATTACTATATTGCACCGCAAATTGTCGCAGGAATTAATTCGGGAAACAATGCAAACGAAATGTGGAATCTTATATATGATAAGGTAATTATACCTTGTGTTGCATTTAAAAAAGAAGGAAAAAATGAAGAGGCATATGAATTGTACAAAAAATGCGTTACAAGATTGGGTGAAATGTATTTGATGACTTAACTAGAGGAAGAGGTGAAATGCATGAATGCATGGGAAATTAGAGATTTAATTCTTTTTATTTTAATTATAATATTGCTTATTATTAGTGCTGTTATTTTCTATAAGAAAAATAAAAAACAAAATTTGTATGATAGTTCAAGTGAAGAGATTACAGATATTGAAGAGAGTGTTGTTGCTGTAGAAAATTATGCATATCCAGAGGAAAAACAAGTAAGTGTGAAAGCACCTGCAGTTGAGAAAACGATGGAAGAAAATATTGTTTGCAAAACAGAAAATTATGGAGTGCATACGGCAAAGATTCAAAGTTTTAAAGCACAAGCAGATATGGGTGATGCAGAAGCCATGTACAATTTAAGCCTTATGTTTAAATTTTTTATTAAGGATAAAGTACAATATTTATTGTGGTTGGAAAAAGCAGCGAATGCCGGTCATGTGAAAGCTATGGGGTATATGGGACAGGGATATAGTAAATCAAATAATGAGGAGGGCCTGGACCCGTTTTTAATGTTCGGTTATTCAAAGGAAAAATACTATTATTGGGCTAAAAAAGCAGCAGATACAGGGCGTGCAAGAGGAGTATGTGAATTAGCTGATTACTATAGGGAAGAGGAGGATTATGAAAACGCATATCAATATTATAAAGATGCATTAGAAAAATCAGGGGAAGAAAATGATGAGTACACAGCATTGTATGCAGCGGGACTTTTGGCGGATAGATATGAAATGTTGTGGACTTTTGACAATAAAGAGGAAGAATTTTTAGCAGCACAGAAGTATTACTCATTTATTCTTTTTTATAATGGAGATACAGAAGATCCGGATTCGGATTATCCAATGAAGTATTTGTCTACCGTTTCGAAATTAGGATGTATGTATTATCGTCGATATCAAAAAGATGGTGCGTCGTCACAATATGGCAGATTAGCTGCATATTGTTTGTTTATGTCTTCAATTTGCGATTTGAAAGGTATATATAAGAAACTTATTAGTGAACCATTATCGCAATTAACAGAATTTATTAGTGTAGATGATATGATTGAATGGGAAGTGCACGCCAGACATTGTGCATATCTTCCAGATAAAATAATTAATAAATAAGTTTCGATACAGAGTGGGGTGAGTTTATGTATTGTCAATATTGTGGTAAACAGGTGGAAGATAATGCAGAAGTTTGCGCAGAATGCGGGAAACCAATTAATTCTTCAAAAAAGAGGAGTATAGATTTAAAGAAAGATAATTCATTATTTTTTTGGTGTATGATTTTGGTGGGACCGATGATTACTACTATGTTTTATTTTGTTGTGTTTGTTAATCGTTGGATTTATAACCAGACAGATAATATTTTTTTGAGTTTGTTGGATTTACTTCCGATAGAGTATATTGTTTTTGTGATTATAGTTATTAATCTTGTAATATACGGAAAAATAAAAACATCTAAGTTCTGTTTAAATGATGCGATAATATGGACTGTATTTTGGATGATGCAATTTCTTGTAAACCGTTTAATGTGGGGAGTCCTGATACCAAGAATGGATATATATTATCATATTTTAAATAGTACATATTGGTCTGTAGAACATTTGCTTCTATTACAAGATTTCTGGTTATTGTTTTGTTGGATTTGTTTTATTGTATGTAGAAATAATGATACGTTAATTACATATAAAAAAACAATATTTTTAGGGGCTGGACTTATTATATATTCGTTATTCTTTTTCTTATTTGGCAACGTAATAGTATGGGACATTGCATATATAGAAGGGGCAATGGCTGATTTATTACCAATGTTCAAAATTAGTACAATGGCTATGGGGTTAAGATATTTTATATTGTTCTTTTTTGCAATTTGCATTGCGAAAAAGAAAATAGGATTGCGTTCGGCACTTATTGCTATTCTTGGTTTTTCGTTAATACGATTTTGCATTATGATATTTGTGACAATATATTATAACACAAATATGTTGGTTACAATTGCGGATACGGCAGGCTATTTGTATATGGGAATCCTAATATTGATTACTTTGCTTATTAATCAAAGAAATAATGTTGGAGAGGAAACCAAAGAATAAGTTATAAATTAAAAATATACAGAAGAAGGAGTCAATAGTATGAGCTTTATTTTATGGTTAATTGGATGTATTGCTTTTGGCGTAGCGACAAAGGTATTAAATAAACAAAAAGGTTATAGTGGTGGTTTTTGGTGGGGATTCTTTTTTGGTGTTATAGGTATTGTTATTGTTTTGGTCAGACCAGAAAAAGTATCAAATACCTATAGTTACAGTGATATTGAAAGGCATGATGGAGAGCCGACGGCGTTGGAAAAACTAGCAAGAGAAAAACGGAAAGAGGAAGCGATGGCAAGTGGCGGCTGGAAGTGTATCCAGTGTGGAAGAGTAAATGCAAATTATGCAGGGACTTGTGGTTGTGGTATGTCAAAATACGATAATACACCGCGTATTAGTGTGCCGGTTGAATTACCAAAACAGAAGTCAAAACCTGAAGATGAAATGTTGAATTTAAAGCGGCTAAAATCTTACAAGGATTTATTGGATGCAGGAGTTATTTCGCAGGAAGATTACGACAAGAAAAAAGCGGAATTATTAAAATAAATTATACTTTGTGAAAAATAGACATCACGATGTCTATTTTTCAATTTTTAGGAGTTAAAATCTATGAGAAAAATAAAAATGTTATGCGCAATTTGCATATTAAGTACTGGCATTATTGGATGCAGCAGTTATGTGCCGGAGGGATATTATATATCAAATAATAGTCTAAGTGATAGTCAAGAAATAACAGAAGAAAAAGAATCGGAAAATGTATCGGAAGTTTCTGAGGTATTTGACATCAACAGTGAAGACGATATTGAGATGAAAGAGGTATATCCCGATATGGATAGTGCCTCTATGATCACAATTAATGGTGAGCAATACGATATATCTCATAAGTTTGACCAAGTGGCAAAGTCTATGCGAGACAATGGAATAGAATTATATTGGCAGAAGGGAACAACAATTGGTACATATGATGAAAATATTCAAATACTTGGTGAGGACATATATATGGACGCAAATACAAATAATATGGATATAGATGTAGATAGCGATAATACAATTAATGCAATCAAATATTTTAGTGAAACTAATTTGGAAAGTAATTATAATTTATCGGTATACTGTAGTTGTTATAATTTTAATTCCGATAAGATTAACTTTGAAACACATCAAGGGATAACAGAATATTCTGATATAAATGATTTGAGAAATTTAAATAATAAAGCTGTTAATATTGATACACCTGAAAGTTTCGTATGTGATGCGTTGTGTGTGAATGGTAAAATAATTTCGCTTGATGATTATAATCTTCAATATGAACAGTGGATTGAAGATTTAAACACTTATAGTTTGACTGATGCAGTAAAAAAACATTTTCCAAATTATAATTATCAATTGCTAGCTTGGATATTGGATGTAGATTGGTTTGAAATTTCAGATGCTGCAGAATTTAAAAAAGCAACAGAGATGATGGGTGGGGATTATAAACAACAAATTCTTTTTGCTTTCGCATTACAGGACATGGGCGCAAAGTTAGAAAATGGTGAAATTGACAACTTTATTATTATACGATATGTGGGTACTGTTGGAGAGAATATAAATATACAAGCAATATATTATAAATATGTGCTTATTGATAAGACTGAAATAAATTGGGATGTGGGATTGCAATTATAAATTGAAAATAAAATTTACAAATTCTTATAAAAAACTAATTGACACCAAGAATTTCCTATAATATAATAATTTAGCATGCGTGTGGACCGTAGCCCCGGGACATAGGCATGAAAACAGACATAGCTGATTCGGAGCATGTGGCCCGGACATCCGCACGCTTTATGTATCGGCAGAACAGTTGAAATTTGGAATGAACATTTTGATGGAGGTAAGATCATGAAATCTTATATGGCGAATCCTGCTACCATTGAAAGAAAGTGGTATGTAGTAGATGCAGAAGGATGCACATTAGGACGTTTAGCTTCAGAAGTAGCTAAAGTTTTAAGAGGTAAGAATAAACCCCAGTTTACACCTCATATTGATACAGGTGACTATGTAATCGTTATCAACGCTGAGAAGATTAAAGTTACAGGTAAGAAGATGAACCAGAAGACATACTTCTCACACTCTGACTATGTTGGTGGAGACAAGTTAATCACTTTGAAGGAAAAGCTTGCTAAGCATCCTGAAGAAGTAATCGAACATGCTGTTAAAGGTATGCTTCCCAAAGGACCTTTAGGAAGAGAAATGTACAAGAAACTTTATGTTTATGCAGGACCCGAGCACAAGCATGCAGCTCAGAAGCCTGAAGTATTGACATTCTAATCTAAAGGAACCAAGAAGGAGGAAATGAAAAATGGCTAAAAAAGCAACAGAAAAGTTCTACGGAACAGGAAGAAGAAAAAGTTCAATTGCCAGAGTATACGTTATGCCTGGTAAAGGAAATATTACAATCAATAAAAGAGACATCAATGATTATTTCGGCTTAGAAACCTTAAAGGTAGTTGTTCGTCAGCCTCTTACATTATTAGAAGCTACAGAAAAGTATGACGTAATCGTTAGTGTACACGGTGGCGGTACAACAGGTCAGGCCGGTGCTATCAGACATGGTCTTGCAAGAGCACTTTGCAAAGTAGATGCAGACAACAGACCTGCACTTAAGAAAGCTGGTTTCTTAACAAGAGATCCTCGTATGAAAGAAAGAAAGAAATACGGTCTCAAAGCAGCTCGTCGTGCACCTCAGTTCTCAAAGCGTTAATCAAAAGAGAATTATTTCAAAAGCCTCGATTTATATCGGGGCTTTTTTTATTGTACAGAAGGGTGGATGGGGATATAATGGAGGTGGTGGGAATTTGAAGTTATTTAACAGTTAGGAAAATTTGAATTTGGTGGAGGTATATATCATATGAGTATAAGTGGATTAAGCTGTATTTTCCCTTCTCCAGACATAAAGAAAACAGCGGGATTTTATGTATCAAAGCTGGGCTTCAGAGCAGTTGAATATCTGAAGAGTACAG
>JAGAQZ010000084.1 GCA_017622505.1 Lachnospiraceae bacterium | reverse complement strand
TTTTAGGAAGTTGTTATAATATTGTTGAAAGTTGTACTGATTAGTGTACTTTTCCTTCTTATTTTTTTCTTTGTTTTAGTGGATTTGTAGGCATTTTATACTGATGTGTGTGACAGACACCGTTCATGAAATGGCTCGCGATGAAGCTAGACACGGTAAGGCATTTGATGGGTTACTAAAACGTTACTTTTAGTAATGTGCCAGTCACACAGCGACCATAAATCAGCGCGGCTCTTAAAATATAATTATGGAGGAAATTAAAATGGAAAAATATATTTGCCCTTGCTCTTATGAATACGATCCTGCTGTAGGAGATCCCGACAACGGAGTTCCTGCCGGCACACCTTGGGAAGAAGTTCCCGCAGATTGGGTATGTCCTTGGTGCGGATTAGGAAAAGAAGCATTCGAGAAACAGTAAAAATGTCAACAATCCCCCCGAAGAAATGCCTGACAGCATTCTTTTTGGGGGGATTTACAATTTGTTTACATTACTTTCATTTGCGAGACAATTTATTATTTTATAATACTATTAGTGTAATATTTTTATTGGTAAAGGAGGATTACTTATGGGATTTTTAACAGGTAAAACGGTCATCATCACAGGTGGCGGACGTGCAGTTCTTGAAAGCGGCAAAGCCGGTTCTATCGGATACGGTATTGCAACAGCTTATGCCAAAGAAGGTGCTAACATCGTAATTACAGGTCGTAATGTTAAGAAATTGGAAGATGCCAAAGAAGAACTGGAACGTTTATACGGAGTAAAAGTTCTTCCTGTACAGGCTGACATTTCAGCAGGTTCAGACAATGCAGCCATCGCAGCATCCGTAGCCGAAAAAGCGATTGCTGAATTTGGCAGTATTGATGTATTAATTAACAATGCTCAGGCTTCTGCGTCCGGTGTGACTTTGGCAAACCACACAACCGAGCAGTTTGACCTCGCAATTTATTCAGGTTTATATGCTGCATTTTACTATATGCAGGCTTGCTACCCTCATCTTGTTGAATCAAAGGGTACCGTTATCAACTTCGCTTCCGGTGCCGGCTTATTCGGTAACTTCGGTCAGTGTGCATATGCTGCCGCCAAGGAAGGTATCCGTGGTTTAACCCGTGTTGCTGCAACCGAATGGAGCAAAGACGGAATCAATGTAAACGTTATCTGTCCTCTCGCATGGACCGCACAGCTTGAAAACTTCCAAAAAGCATATCCTGATGCATTTGAAAAGAATGTACACACACCACCCATGGGCTTCTTTGGTGACCCCGAAGAGCATATTGGTAGAGTTTGTGTTCAATTAGCTCATCCCGACTTCAAATATATGACAGGCGAAACCATTACCTTAGAAGGTGGCTTAGGAATGAGACCTTAAAATAATTGTGATAGAATAAAAACAGGTTCAAGTCGAACCTGTTTTTATATTTTATATCATTCCATATAAATAATTAAAAAAGGATGTATCCAATCCGACACATCCTTTTACATTATTCCTTATAAAAATTCTTTAATCTGTTCGTACACACCGTCTGCATCCAACTTGTACTCTTTCATAAGTACTGCTGCCGATGCTGATGTACCAAATTCATCCTGAACACCGATTTTTAAAACAGGCACGGGATAATTTCTGCAGATGGTATCACATACTGCACTTCCCAAACCGCCGATTACGGAATGTTCTTCTACCGTAACAACCTTACCGGTCTTCTTTGCACTTGCAACCACAAGTTCATCATCCAAAGGCTTAATAGTATGAATATTAATTACTTCTGCGCTGATTCCTTCTGCTTCCAACTTCTTAGCAGCTTCCATTGCGCTTTCTACCACGATACCGGTTGCAATAATGGTAACGTCAGTACCTTCTTTTAACACAATACCCTTACCTAATTCAAACTTGTAATCCGGTCTGTCATTGATTACAGGCACTGCATTTCTTCCAAGTCTTAAGAAAACAGGTCCCTGGTACTCAATTGCAGCACGAACTGCAGCCTTTGCTTCCACCACGTCGGAAGGAACACAAACCACCATACCGGGAATATTTCTCATAAGTGCGATATCTTCCAAACACTGATGAGTTGCACCGTCTTCACCAACGGTAATACCACCGTGAGAAGCAGCAATTTTAACATTTAATGCAGGATAACCCACTGAGTTACGAATCTGTTCGTAAGCACGTCCGGTTGCAAACATTGCAAAAGAACTTGCAAATACAACTTTGCCTGTTGACGCAAGACCGGCTGCCATACTAACCATGTTTCCTTCTGCGATACCGCAGTCGAAGAAACGCTCCGGGAACTTCTTACCAAAAATCGCAGTTTTGGTAGACTCCGCAAGGTCAGCATCCATAACGACTAAATTCTGAAATTCATCACCGAGTTCAGCAAGTGCTTCACCATAACCCTGTCTTGTAGCAATTCTCTTTACTTCTGACATAATTCTTCACCTGCTTTCTCTAATTCTGCCATTGCAATTTCTTTCTGCTCATCATTAGGCGCAACACCGTGCCAGCCTGCCTGATTCTCCATAAAAGAAACGCCTTTACCTTTAATACTCTTGCAAACAATTACGGTAGGCATACCCTTAACTGTTTTCGCCTCTGCAAATGCAGCACGAAGGCTGTCAAAATCATGGGCATCCGCATTGATTACATGCCAGTTAAAAGCTTCAAACTTTTTATCAATGGGGTAAGGAGAACATACATCTTCAATCTTACCGTCAATCTGTAAACCGTTGTTGTCAACGATAGCAACCAAATTATCAAGTTTCTTATGACCTGCATACATTGCAGCTTCCCAAACCTGACCTTCTTCGATTTCACCATCACCAAGCAAGGTATATACGCGATAATCCTTCTTGTCGATTCTTGCAGCAAGTGCCATACCTACTGCCGCAGAGATACCCTGTCCCAAAGAACCGGTAGACATATCTACACCGGGAGTAGACTTCATATCGGGATGTCCCTGTAAGTAAGAATGCAGCTTACGAAGCGTTACCAAATCTTCATAAGGGAAGAATCCCTTCAACGCAAGTGCTGCATATAAACCGGGCGCAGTATGACCTTTCGATAAAACGAAACGGTCTCTGTCCGGATTCTTAGGATTTGCAGGATCAATGTTCTGCATCTCCTCAAAATACAAATATGTGAAAATATCCGCTGCCGACAAAGATCCGCCGGGATGTCCGGCTTTTGCGGCATGGGTAGAAATTATAATACCTTTTCGAACTTCATTGGCGATTTTTTTCAATTCCAAATTATTCATTTTTGCCTCCGTATAAGTGTTTTGTGCTTTTAAACCGCTAATAGTTTAGCACTTTTTCGAACAAGAAACAACATTTTTACATTATTATTTCTTTTTTTTCATATATTTAAAACAAAAAAGAAAGAATACTGATATGTCAGCACCCAAAAAATCCGTTTTTCTGATATCAACCGGCCTGATATTATTGATATTAGCACTTTTCTTATTTTTCAACACGCCCAATCGCCGATTCGAAAAACTATGCGATTCCGTTTTTATAAAAGAATTAAGCGCGGACGGTTTAAGTCTTCACTACACTTTAGATAATCCCGACGCCTACGGCATTACGGACGCTACGCCGACACTGTCGTCTTATGATAAAACCAAAAGTCTCGGCGATTATCAGGCGCTGCTGGCCACCTTGGAAGAATTAAAAACAATCAATCCGAAGTCTCTCAATTCCACCAACCGGCGCACCTATGAAATCCTTGTAAACTTTATGGAGAACGAGGCAGAGGCCTACGCCTATCTTTATTATGACGAACCCCTGTCTCCCACTTCGGGAATGCAGAATCAGCTACCTGTACTTCTTGCAGAATATGCCATTCGCGACAAGGAGGATATCGGCAATTACTTATGCCTTTTACAAAGTGTTCCGGCATATTTTGACGGGCTTTCTGCCTTCGAAAAAGAAAAGGCAAATGAGGGGCTTTTTATGTCCAAAGATGCCTGTCGCGAGACAATACAGCAATGCAATGAAATCATTACAGCGGAAGTGTTGGCCCGGGGCGACCACTTCCTTCAGACTTCTTTTAGCGAACGTCTTATGCCCCTTGTGGATTCCGGTGAAATCACCCCGGCGGAGTTTGATGCCTACTGCCTTGCCAACACGGAACTTCTGGCTTCAAGCGTTCTTCCCGCTTATAAAAGTCTTGCCCATAATTTAACTACCCTTTGCGGAAGCGGTACCAACAATAACGGTCTGTGCTATTATCCGCAAGGAAAAGAGTATTATGAAATTCTGATTGCACGACAGACCGGTTCTTCCAAAACACCGGAAGAATTGATGAGTGAAATCAAAACATCTTTTATGGCGGATTACGATTCTTTTACAGAACTTGCCTGTTCTATGCAACTTGATAGCAGCATCGCGGTTTTCTCCATTTCAGAACCGGATAAAATGCTTGGCGATTTGGAAAGCCGTATCTTTGCGGACTTCCCGGATTACCCGCGCAGTTCCGCCGAAGATATGCCTACTTATGAAATCAAAAAAGTCAGCGACTCCATGGAAGATTATTTAAGCCCCGCCTTTTATCTCACACCGCCCATCGACAATGTAAGCGAAAACGTCATCTACATAAATTACGGCCACTCGCCCGAGAATATGGATTTGTATACTACTCTCGCCCACGAAGGCTATCCCGGGCACCTGTATCAGTCTGTCTACTCTACCCTGGCGCTTAAGGAACAAAACGCCCACCCCATTCGCCACCTGATGCACTTTGGCGGATACGTGGAAGGCTACGCCACCTATGCGGAGTTATATTCCTACAATTATGCCAAGGATTTCGGTGATGAAAATTATTGCGAACTGGCCCGCTTAAACCGCAGGCTTCATCTGGCTCTCTACTCCATGCTGGACATTTCCATCCACTACTACGGCACCACCTACGAAGAAGCCCACCACATCCTCTGTACCTTCGGAATTGAAGACGAACAAACAACAAGGGAAATCTACGATTACATCGTAAATTCCCCCGGAAATTATTTGCAATATTATGTTGGTTATTTGGAAATTATGGAATGCCGCGAACTCGCCCGCGTCAAGTGGAAAGAGAATTACTCCGACTTAAACTTCCATACATTTTTCTTGGAATTCGGCCCGGCCGACTTTGAGACCATCAAAGACGCCATCCGCGAATATGAAGCGCCACGGGTTCCGCAGGAATTATCCTTGTCGGCTAAGGCTACATTTCCTTCACGATTTTTACAATACGGCTGGTACCCAAACGATGCGCACCAAGTGCAAGGAATTCCTCCGCATCGGCGATGGACTTAATACCACCGGCCGCTTTGATTTGAACAGGCGCGCTGATGTGCTTGGCAAAAATCCGGATATCATCGGGCGTTGCGCCGGCTGTAGAGAAGCCTGTGGACGTCTTGATGAAGTCCGCACCGGATGCCATCACGATTTCACACATTTTGATCTTCTCTTCTTCTGTCAAAAGACAGGTCTCGATGATTACTTTTAAAATTTTATCGCCACAAACTTTTTTAATTGCTTTAATTTCTTCCAAAATCGCATCATATTGCTTGTCCTTTAAGGCTCCAACCCAAATTACCATATCGATTTCGTCCGCGCCGTCAGTAATCGCCAGACGGGCTTCTTCGCACTTAATTGCGGTAGGCACATAGCCGTTAGGGAAACCAATTACGGTACAGATAGGCACCTGTCCTTTGACATATTCTGCTGCCTGTTTCACGTAGGCGGAAGGAATGCAGACAGACGCTGTCTGATACTTAATACCGTCATCACAAATTGCCTTGATTTCGTCCCAGGTTGCGGTCTGGGATAATAATGTATGATCTACTTTGGATAAAATTTCTTGAATGTTCATATCTTTGGTCCTTTCTTCTTAAGTTCACTTTTAAAACTTTATTTCAGGTGCGTCTCTTTTAAATCAACAGATAAAATTCTTATCCTTCGGACTTCACCTTCAAATCCATTTTATCAGAAAGATACGCAATAATAAAGCCTGCTGCCCCAAATAAAATTCCGGCCAGGAATTGCAAGATATTATTGTACTCCAAGGGAATGATTACTATGGTGGACGCCAGCACGATTCCCACCACTGCGTGGAAGGACAAGGAATAAAATTTATCAAACAGGTACGTAACCAAACGCGCCAACAACACCGCCGTTCCAAACATACCAAGCACCCAGGGTATAATGACGCCCATATCAAAGGCCGCAATGCCGGAATTCAAATCTTGGTATATGCCCAAGGACATCAGAATCGACGAAGATGTCATACCCGGCACCACAATACTTAAGCCCCACAGCGCGCCACTGAATACATACCAGCCAAAGCCCGGCTTTACCTGAACAAACTCACCGTACTGCACATAGGTAAGAATCGATGTCAGCACCGCAAATGCCACAAACATCGAAACGAAAGAACCTTTGCTTCGTCCATGCTTTCCCGCCTCTTTGTACAATGCCGGAATGGTTCCGATGATTAAGCCGATAAAAAGCCAGGTCGCCATCATCTCGGACTTGGCAAACAAAAATTCAATCACTTTGGCAAAAATCCAGAAGCCAAATACCCAGCCAATGCCTACAAAAAGAAACATTCTCCAGTTCTTTTTAATTGCTCTTATCGGGTGGGAAAATAACTCCATAATGGAACGATAGACGCCGAATACCACACAAAGAACGCCACCGCTGATGCCGGGTAAAATTGCCCCGCCACCGATTGCTGCGCCACAGATAAAATTTTTAATCATAGTGATAGGGGATAACCGTTCCTTCTTTGCTTCACCTTCAGCACTTTTTTCTGCAGGCACTGTTGCCTTATTCATTTCTTCTTTGGTTTCGATTTGTTGGTTGTCTGTTTTCAATATTTTGATACCTTTGCTAATTTTATTCTTATAAATTTTACGATTACTATCAATACTTTTTACACTTGTACCGATTAAACGCTGGAAAATTTTCTAATTTTGCATATCTCATATTTTATAAATTAACATAGCCGAAATATAAGAATATTTCAATTCTTTTTTACCTTAAAATTGTGAGAATTCAGTGTTTTATCGTCAAATTCCCTCCTATATATTTTATAAGAAAAACCGAACTTTTAGAAGTCCGGTTTTCTTATCTTTACTGTATATTATCTTTATTAGTCTTCCCAACGGGCCTTATGGATTTCTCTTACTACAGGCGAACTTTCATCCAACTCTTGCACGATACTGTTGATTTCATCCTGAAGCTCCTTACTTCCCACAACGTAAACAAGTTCCTCACTGCCTTCTTCCACGGTATAGGCGGTGTCTATCTGTCTTACCAAAACATTATTTTCATAAATATATAATGTGTTATCATATCTATCGCCACCCTCTATCCTGGAAGACGTATAGTAATCCCACAATACGGTCTGCAGTTCACCCGCATCAGTGTATTTGTAGAAAGAATGTCCTACGCCATAACCGCTATGTCCTTCAATCATTCCGTTCTCGTGCAGATAATAACCTCCATACCGATCCCACATAAAATCTTCAAACACTTCCCAAGCCTTCAAGCTTCCGTTTTCCTCGTGGAACACATACAAATCACCATCCCCGGGTCTATAATATAACAACATAAGCAATTCTTTGGCACCGTCACCATTCACGTCCCCGCTTAAAAACTGCGCTCCGTACAACTTATGATACTTTACACTTACCTCCTTATAAAAGTCCTCACAATACCAGGCTTCGTTGGTTTCATAGGTAAGGGCTGTAATTTTGCCATCTAAGAAATCGCTAAACAATGCATTGTCTCTTACACCTTCCTCTTCAACGATTTGCATTTCGGCAAGCTCCTTGGCAAACTCTTCTTCCTCGGAATTCCCGTTATCGGTATCCGTTTCTGCTTTCTCATCTTCTGACGTGCTTGCTTCGTCCGATAACTTTTCTGTGTCTGATATGTTTATTTCTTCAGACATTTCTTCAACATCTGATGCACTCTCGGTGTCATTGGTGTTTTCAACATCGCTCACATCTTCTGAAACAACCGTTTCGGAGACGGCCGGATTTTCGCTTATGCTTTCTTGTGTGTTTCCCTCATCCTTTTGACATCCTCCCAATATGGATAAAATCATTACTGCGACAAACAGATAAATAAGTTTTTTCATAATATTCCTCATTTCAAAAAGCTACTAACATAAAAGTCATTTTTCAATGCTTGATTTTATATTAGTAGCTTTTTAATACTTTGTCAATGGTTTTATTTTATGTTTTTTATAAAACTGATATTTACACATACTTATTCAAGTTAAAGTAAAAATCATATGCATTAGAACATTCTTCAAACGCAAGTCCTGTTTCCTTTACCAAATATTCAATAGCCGTCTCTCTACTATTAAATTTGGATAACATTATTGTTGCTTCTGACATTCTAAGCAGAGCATTCTTAAAATCTTCATAACTCACGCCACAATCTATATTATATATTTTACTAGTCAGTAAATATATTAAGTAATCTTTCGCTTCGTCTTCTGTTTCAGAACTTATTCGTTCTCCTGCAAACAATTCATTAACCGTAATATCTAATATCTCACATAAAGGTTTATATTTTGCTGCATCTGGTAAGCCGTTTCCCGTTTCCCATTTAGAAACAGACTTACTTGTAACCCCTAGTTGTTCTGCTAATTGTTCTTGTGTTATTTGCTTTTCCCTTCGACATTCAGAAATAAATTTACCTATTTTTTCATGATTCATAATGCACTTCTCCTTTTCAAAAACATTATAAATCAGATTTATAATTCATTACACCCACCAAAAGTAGATATTAAGAAAATCCAAATTTCATTGTCAGCTCTTTTATCAAATGTATTCAAAAATTCCCTGAATAGCATCAGATACATTGATTATTTCTGAAATTGGCAATCTATCCACTTTTTTATATCCTCGGATCGATAAATCCAACAATGCAAGTTTTTCACATTGTATATAACCTTGATTTTCTTCCGTATTCATCCATATATGAAGCGGTCCGGGAATAGAATTACTGATAATTGGACATCCTATTATTTCACCGCTGGAATTAAAGAAATCCTTACTAACTACCAATACGGGGTGATTTATTTTTTCAATTTTAAGAATATCTCCTTGATGCAGTAATTCCATTACCATACCTCTCTTCCGACAGGTTCACCCCAATCATATTCACCATCTAACATTAACTTTCCATCAAACTCAGCAGCTCTTTCTTCCAACGTTTTATGACGAAAAGGTTTCGCTAAAGTAATTACACCATTCGATACCGTTACATCTAAAATCTCATTCAATGCAATCCCTGCACTTTTCAATACTTCTTTTGGTAATCTGATTCCTTGACTATTACCCCATTCTTTTACTTGTGCCTGCATATAAAAACCTCCCCGATTAAAGTATATACATAGTGTATACCAAGCGATAAAAAATATCAATTTCTTTCTCTTGAAAATATACAAAACTTCAAATCTATCATGTTTTAATACCTTTTATCCCTAAATCTTACTCACCCTTCTTGCGCTCCGTATAATTAATAATACACGCAATCACACCATAGAACACACCTGTCACAGGCCAGATAATCCAGGTATAGCCCCACGCGCCGGTGATAAAACTAATCGCCAGGTAAATTGCAGTAACGGTACACCAATAAATACCACCAATTAATTCATGCTTCTCGAAATTTCTTTTATGGTTCGGATCATAATCGCCGGTCTGCAGCAACTGTGCATAAGCGTCTGCTTCATTGCCCCATCTTGTGAACAAAAATACCGCAATTGCTACCAGGGCTAATAAAACATCCACTGCAATGATTGTTCCCAACGCTTCGCCGGTAAGCACAGCTGTCACAACCAATACCGCAGCGCCAAGAATACACAAACCAACACCGATTGCTCTTGTAAGTGTAAGCATAGGACGCTGTTTCTTCATTCTGCTCTCAACAATTCCCGCAACGCCGTAATCCAGCACAAAACTTTCCTTCTGAACCCACTCATAGTCAGCCATCAAACTTCCGTTAAATATAAATAATATTACCGCAACTGTAACCATGCACAGAAGCACGCCCAAACCGATTGCTGCAGCTATATTTTCTTTTATCAAGCCAAATTCTTCCATACCACTCATAAGAATAAGTACGATGGGCGATAACACACAGATGCTTGCACCAATTGCCACCTTAAGGGCCGACTTGCGTTTCGCGTCCATAAACTCGTTGGCAAACTCTGCTGAAATGTGTTTCACATTCAAAGGTTCATATACATCCTGCTTTAATTCAGGTTCTTCCAATTCTTCTTTTAATAAGTAATCCGTGGATACGCCAAACACCTGGCACAGCTTCAATATTTTATCCAAATCGGGAACCGACTGCGCGCCCTCCCACTTTGAAATGGACTGTTCTTCTGTCAAGTAAGGACTAAAAAAAATTTTAATTTTTTTGATTTCTGCACAAGTCCGTATATCAACCGCACTTGTGCATAGTTTCCAAGTCAAAGAAACCGCTATCAAAGTTCCAACATATTTCTATTCTATTAT
>JAGAQZ010000083.1 GCA_017622505.1 Lachnospiraceae bacterium | reverse complement strand
TATGGCAGCCGGCTCATTACTTGGAGTGGCACTTCATCAAGGAACTTCATTTCCGGTAGGGAAAGTGGATTTTATGCATTTGTACCCGCTTAATTTTTATGAGTTTATTTGTGCAATGGGAGATAGTCAGTTGGCACAGTTACTTGAGTCGGGTGATTATGAAATGATGAATGCATTTTCAACTAAGTATACTGAATTGTTGAAGAAATACTATTATATTGGAGGGATGCCGGAAGTAGTACAGACATTTATTGATACAGATGATTTTTATGCGGTTCGTGAAGTGCAGAAGAATCTGCTTAAGTATTATGAGGAGGACTTTAGTAAACATGCACCGAAAGAAGTGGTTCCACGTATAATGATGGTTTGGAATTCTATACCGTCACAACTTGCGAAAGAAAATCGAAAATTTATATATGGTTGTATGAGAGAAGGCGCCAGAGCAAAGGATTTTGAATTGGCGATTCAATGGCTTGAGGATGCCGGGTTGATTATTCGCAGTTATCGTATTACAAAACCGGATATTCCTTTGATAGCATATATGGAAATGAATAGCTTTAAAATGTTTACTCTGGATGTGGGATTGCTTGGCGCGAAAGCCAATATACACGCAAAAGTATTATTGGATGGATGTAGAATATTTGAGGAATTTAAGGGTGCTTTGACAGAGCAGTTTGTAGCTCAGCAATTAAAAGCTTCCGACAGAGAATTATACTATTATTCTACGGAAAATTCTTCCGGTGAAATTGATTTTGTCATTCAGCAAGAGATGCTTTGTGTTCCTATAGAAGTAAAGGCAGAAGAAAATTTACGGGCAAGAAGCTTGCGAGCGTTTTGCGAAAAATATAAGCCGGAAATTGCCATCAGATCATCTATGTCTAATTATCGAGAGCAGGACTGGATGGTAAATGTACCGTTGTATGTATTGGATCAATATTTGAAGAAACAAGAATAATCGAAAAAATAAAAAGTTTTGACATAATGTGATGAATAAAACATTAAAAATAATATGTTCGATTTAGAAAGGAGAAAATTTTGGAACAGTGTCATATAAAAAGTTTTAATGAATATTGCAATGTATTGAAACAATATTTTATTGACATAGAAAAGATGCCTTCCGGTAAAGAAATAAAAGATTTCATTTCTAAATATAATCTGAATGCGGATTGGAAAATTAATTCGAACGATGTATGGGAAGATATTAACTTATATATATTCGATGGACAATATGAAAGGTCAGATAGAAAGAAAAAAATAAAATCATATAAGGGATATCTTGATGCATTGAAAACGGAATTTGGAATTCCAAAGTCAATACCTGTTCAAGAAGAAATCTTAGATTTTATTTCAAAATATAATCTTGAGAAAGATTGGGGAATTACAGAAAGTGAAATTTTACAGGATTTCGATAGTATAATTGCCGGAAGATATGATGATATGTATAAGGATGCGATACAAGATGAAAAGAAGGATGTACGTAAAAATGTACAACAGTCATATGTATCGAAAGGAGTAACAAATAGTAATATACATACAAATTCTGTCTGTACGCCTAAAGAAAAAACATCAATAATACAATGCATACCTAAGTGCTGTTATTCATATGATAAGAATACTGGTGCCTATAATAAGAGAATCAATAAAGGGACAAAAAAAACGATTATGGTGGATGGCGACAACCATATTCATGAAGCTGAAAAAGGAATTGAGCATACTCCCAAAAGTATTGAAGTAAGGGCGATTTTTTCACAACCCGGGGCTCAAAAAAATTTTGATAAGAAATATGAAAAAAGACCAAATGTATCGTCGAAATTAGTGAAACCCGGAAATCAAGCGGTTGATAATCAGATAAAAACAGAAATCGGACAAATCTTAAAAGAAGATCCCGAACATGAAATCGCAATTGTAAGTAGGGATAAAGGGTTTGTGGATTATGCAAAAAGAAAGCCAGATAACAGCATTATTACGGGGAAATCTGTTCAAGAAGTAAAAAATAAAATGAATAAAAGATAGGAATACTTTTTTCTTACTTGAAATATCCGGATATTTATTGAAAATACGCCGAAACACTAAAGTCCAAACAACGATATAAAAAAGGTACAGTTGCATAAGGAATTAAATTTTATAATAAGAAACGGATAGCCGTCACAGAAAATAACTTTTCTGTGATGGTTTTTATTTTTATAATAAAACATTAATGAATTCTTAATAAAATCGAAACAAATCTCTTTTCTTGTTCGACAAATATTGCTATAATAGTACACAATGGTGTTTTATGCATTGATTGAATGGGAGATAGAGATGAGCAGTACACTTGTGGATTTACAGGAATATGTCAAAAGCATAGCGGAACGATATGCAGACAGGGATGCCTATCGTTATTTGGTTGACGGCAAGGTGGTATCTAAAACTTATCCGGAGTTTCGTGATAATATTTTTTCGCTTGCTACCTGGCTGAATAAATCAGGATATGAAAGAAAACATATTGCGATTTTGGGCGGAACCAGTTACGAATGGATTGTAAGCTTTCTTGCAATTGCCTGCAGTAATAATGTGGTAATCCCTTTGGATAAAATGTTGCCGAAGGCAGACATTTATAACCTTCTTGATATGGGTGATGTGGATTTTATCTTTTATTCGGACGAATTTGCGTCCTATTTCCACGATTATGCAGGGGAGAGAGAACTTCTTTGTTTTACGGATGTGCGTTTTACGGATGCAATGAAAACAGAAGCCCAAGAACTTCCTGCAATTAACCCTAAGGAAATGGCGGAGTTGCTTTTTACATCGGGAACAACCGGTATGAGCAAGGGCGTAATGCTTTCCCAGGAAAACATTATGGCCAATATCAATGAAATTTATCGCCTGGATTATGCAAGCAATGTAAAAGGACAGCCTGTGGTTATGTCGGTGTTGCCCATTCACCATACCTTTGAGCTTACCGTAGACAATCTCGGTACGCTTAATTGTGGTGCCACCATTTGTATCAACGATAAAATGGAGAACATCGTAAGCAATATGCAGCTTTTTAAACCCGCGGTTATCCTTGTGGTGCCTGCCATTGCGGAAGTCTTTTATAAGAAGTTAAAAGAGGCAACTTCCAAGGGAAAAGAAAAGCGCCTGCTTAAGTTTGCAAAGCGGGTTTCCAAAGTGCTTCGGGCATTGCGTATTGATGCCAGAAGAAAGCTGTATAAAAAGATTATTGACCGTCTGGGCGGAAATATTACCAACATTATCGTAGGCGGAGCCGCGCTTCGTCCGGAGGTTGTGGAGTATTTTAATCAATTCGGAATTAATATGTATCAGGGTTATGGCCTTACGGAATGTGCACCGCTGGTGGCAGCGGAGAATCCGACTTCAAGTCGCACTGGTTCCGTAGGTAAGGTTGTAAGTTATATGGAGTCCAAAATTGTGGATGGCGAAATTCTTGTAAAGGGTCCCGGTGTTATGCTTGGATATTACAAGGATGAGGAGGCGACGAAAGAAGCAATTGATGCAGACGGATGGTTTCATACAGGAGATCTTGGCCACTTTGATGAAGACGGCTTTTTACAGATTACAGGACGTTCCAAGAACCTGATTATTTTAGACAATGGTAAAAATGTATATCCGGAAGAACTTGAGGCCAAAATCAAGCCTGTTTCCGGTGTGAAAGATGTTATGGTTTATGCAGAAGGAAATCGTATTGCGGCGGTAATTGTACCTACCCTTTACAGCGACCGTGAACTTCGTAAGTCCATTAAGGCTGAAATTGCGTTAATTAATGAGAATCTTCCCACGTATCAGAAGATTACGGCAACGCATTTTGTTTCCTGGGAATTACCCAAAACCACAACCTTAAAGACCAAACGCAAAGAAACCATGGAGCGTTTGGAAGAACAGTTAAATAAAAAGAAAGTTGAATACGTTGCGCCCACAACAGAGGAGCAGAAACGTATTGTTGAAGCTTTTTCCCAGGTGCTTGGCAAGGAAAAAGTGGGAATCTATGATGATTTCTTTGAATTGGGCGGAGACAGTCTGGCGGCGTTTGAAACAGCAGCAATTCTTGGCATTCAGGCGCAGGATATCTACGAATATTCCACACCGGAGAAACTGGAACATACATTGCTTTTAAACGACCATGAAAATGATGAAGAAGCCACTGTAGATGTAAACAGCCTTATTGTGCATAATTCAAACCTGGAATATGAAACCCACCCGAAATACATTCTTTTAACAGGAGCGACAGGATTCCTGGGAGCTCATGTTTTATGGCAGCTTCTGAAGAAAAAAATGAATGTTGTCTGTCTGGTGCGTAACGAGGAAAGATTACATTCCACCATGAAGGAATATTTCCCGAAAGAGTTTGAATTCATGTCTTATAAAGTAGTAGTGGGAGACATTGAGAAAGAGCATTTTGGCTTGAAACGCGAGAAATACGAGAAACTTGTGGGACGTGTAGATATGGTAATTCATACGGCAGCCAATGTTCAGCATGCCGGTCATTATTCTGATTTTGAACGTACCAATGTAATCGGTACCCAAAATGTGATTGATTTCTGTAAGGATGCCAATGCAGTGCTTCACCATACTTCTACGGCAAGTGTTTGCGGTGCAGGTACCGTAAGCCAGACCAATCCGGATGCTATCTTTGATGAGAACTGCCTCGATATCGGTCAGAACTATGTTCAGAACGTGTATATCCGTTCTAAGTACAAGGCGGAAGAACGTGTCCTGATGGCAAGAAAAGACGGCCTGAAAGCGAATATCTACCGTATCGGTAATCTTACCTGGCGAATGTTTGACGGTAAGTTTCAGAAGAATGCCCAGGATAACGGTTTTATCGGAAGATGCAAGGGACTCTTGAAGGTAAGGGTATACAGCGATGAGTTGAATGCCTACCCTATTGATTTTACGGCAGTGGATGAGTGTGCGATTGCTTTTGTAACGCTGGCGCTTCATAATCGTGTCAATAATATTTATCATTTGTACAATCCTAATATGTACAGCGTGGAAAATCTTACCAAGCGACTTTTGATTCATTGTAAAAGAGTTCCGCAGAAGGTATTCGATAAGCAGGTAAAAGATAAAATTCAGGATAAAGAAGTTGCGATTTTATCCTTTTACAGTTCCATTGCTACGATTTCGAAGAATATCACTATGCGAAGCGATTTTACCATTAATATGTTAAAAGACTTAGGCTTTACGTGGTCTAAGGTTGATTTAAAATATTTGAAATACTTAAGAAAGATGGTTTAAGTTGTAGTATATATTCACGATACAAGAACTATATTTTTAAGTTTTAACAGAACGGAGTTTTATCATGAGAATAGGTATTGATATCGGTTCAACCACGATTAAGTGCGTTGTGCTGGATGATCAGGATAAAATCATTCATACAAGCTACGAACGCCATTACACCATGATTACGGAAAAGGCGGAAGAAGTGATTAAAGATTTGATGGACAGGTTTCAAATAACGGAACCTGTTGTTTGTGCGATTTCCGGTTCCGCAGGTATGGGTATTGCGGAACGGGCAGGGATTCGTTTTGTGCAGGAAGTATATGCGACCAAGGTTGCTATCAGTAAGCGTCTTCCGGATACGGATGTGGTAATTGAACTTGGTGGAGAAGATGCTAAGATTCTTTTTATGCAGGGGAACTTGGAAGTTCGTATGAACGGAACCTGCGCCGGAGGTACGGGTGCCTTTGCGGACCAGATGGCCAGCCTTATGCAGATTACCGCAGATGAAATGAATGAATTGGCAGAGAAGCATGAGAAAATCTATTCTATTGCTTCCCGTTGCGGTGTATTCGCCAAAACGGATATCCAGCCCCTTTTAAATCAGGGCGCAAGAAAAGAAGATATTTCCGCAAGTATCTTTTATGCAATTGTAAATCAGACCATTACAGGTCTTGCCCAGGGACGTCCGATTGAAGGAAATATTGTGTACCTTGGCGGACCACTTACTTTTATGTCACAGCTTCGTGAAGCTTTTGATAAAACCTTGGATTGCGAGGGTACCTGCCCTGATGATTCTTTGTTCTTCGTGGCTTTGGGTGCGGCATTGTGCGCGGAAGAAGCAGTGGATCTAAAAGAAACTCTTGAAATTATTTCGAAAGAGCAGGACTCTTTGCGCCAGGCAACATTGGATCCATTGTTTGCAAGCGAAGATGAATATGAAGCTTTCGCAACACGACATGCATCTCACCAAGTGGCAAAACGCATGGAAGACAACTATTCCGGCGATGGCTATTTGGGAATCGATTCCGGTTCCACAACCTTGAAAGTTGTGCTTACAGACCCTGAAGGTGCAGTGGTTTATTCAAGCTATCAGTCCAATCAAGGTCGTCCTATCGAAGTTGTAAAAGATGCTTTGATTGAAATGTATAAGAAGCACCCCAACGTTAAAATTGTATCTTCTGCAGTAACAGGTTACGGTGAAGATATGATTCGTAATGCCTTAGGTGTGGATTTAGGTGTTGTTGAGACTGTTGCACATTTTACGGCGGCGAAAAATTTTATGCCGGATGTGGAGTTTATCATTGATATCGGTGGGCAGGATATGAAGTGCTTTAAGATTCGTAACGGCGCCATTGATAACATTTATTTGAATGAGGCATGTTCATCAGGCTGCGGTTCATTTTTACAGACCTTTGCCAATTCCATGAGTTTTGAAATTGATGAATTTGCAAAGCGCGGACTCTTTGCGACCAAGCCTGTGGATTTGGGTTCCAGATGTACCGTATTTATGAATTCATCCGTAAAACAGGCGCAGAAGGAAGGCGTAACCGTAGAGGATATTTCGGCAGGTCTTTCCATCAGTGTTGTAAAAAATGCGTTGTACAAGGTTATACGTGTGCATAGTGCCGATGAACTTGGTAAAAGAATTGTGGTACAGGGCGGTACCTTCCAGAATGACGCGGTACTTCGTGCCTTTGAAAAGGAAATGGGCGTAGAAGTTATCAGACCTGATATTGCGGGTATGATGGGTGCTTACGGCGCGGCATTGTACGCCTGTGATATTGCGAAAAAGAAGAAATCGGACAAGGTTTCGGAGATTTTAGATAAAGAGGCATTGGAGAATTTTACTTATACAACAAGAAACATTACCTGTAAGGGCTGTAACAACCATTGTAGTCTTACAGTAAATGATTTCGGCAACGGCCGTAAATTCATCGGCGGTAACCGCTGTGAGAAGCCTGTGACCAAGAAAGAGCAGGACGATTCGTTAAATCTTTATGAGTATAAGTTAAAGCTTCTTTCAGAGTATCAGCCGGATGAAAGTAAGACCAAAGGTGTAATCGGTTTGCCCATGGGCCTTAATATGTATGAGATGTTGCCCTTCTGGCATGCATTTTTCACATCTTTGGGTTATCAGGTAAAAACATCAGGCTTTTCAAATCGTGAGCTTTATTTAAAGGGGCAGGGAACCATTCCCTCCGATACGGTTTGTTTCCCGGCGAAACTGGTACACGGCCATATTATGAAGTTAATTGAGATGAATGTGGATACCATCTTTTATCCCTGTATGACCTATAACTTTGACGAAAAGAAGGGTAAAAACCATTATAACTGTGCCGTAATTGCCGGCTATCCTGAGGTAATTGAGGCCAATACGGTGCACTTTGGGGATATCAAATATATCTATGAATACGTGGGACCGCACCAGCGAAATAAGTTCTCCGGTAAAATGCATGAGATTCTGAATCGTACCCTTGGTACATTTACCAAGGCGGAAGTGAAGAAGGCAAGCGACCTTGCCTATAAAGAGTATGCGGCATTTACCAAGAAGGTTGAGAAGCAGGCGCAGGTGATTATGGAAGAAGCAAGAAAGCAGGATAAAAAGATTGTTCTTCTTGCGGGCAGACCTTATCATGTGGACCCTGAAATCAATCACGGCATTCATAAATTGATTGCAGCCCTTGGCTTTGCGGTAATCACAGAAGATTCCGTAGCATCTTTGGTGCCGAAGTTCAATGTAAATATCAGAAATCAGTGGACCTACCACGCAAGACTGTTTGCGGCAGCCAAATATGTAACCATGCAAAAAGATGTTTATATGGTGCATTTGGTTTCCTTTGGTTGCGGTTTGGATGCCATTACGTCTGATGAAACCAGAGAAATTCTGGAGACGGCCGGTATGCTTTATACCCAGTTAAAAATTGACGAAGTTACGAATTTAGGAGCGGTTAAAATCCGCTTGAGAAGTTTGCTTGCGGCAATCGAGCAAAAAAAGGAGGATTAGTTTTTTGGAACAGAATAAAACCCATTACAGACCCAGGGTGAAATTTACCAAAAAAATGAAAAAAGAATATACCATTCTGTGCCCTATGATGGCACCGATTCATGCTTCTATCATTCTTCCTGTTTTTGCCAAAGAAGGATTGAATGTTAAAATCATCGAAAGCGGTGGAGCGGAAGCGATTGAGAAGGGCTTAAAATACGTGCACAATGATTTGTGTTATCCCGGTGTATTGGTTACTGGTCAGATGATTAACGCCGTAGAAAGCGGTAAATATGACCCTGATAAAATCGCTATGGTTATTACCCAGTCCGGTGGTGGATGCAGGGATTCAAACTATATCAATCTGATGCGTAAATCAATGGAACGCGCGGGTTATCCGCGGATTCCTTTTATCTCTGCAAATATTTGGGGTATGGAACTAAATTCCGGTATCGATATTTCCATTCGCGGCTATCGTATGCTTTTATCCGCATTGATGTATGGCGATATGATGATGATTGCGGCGAACCAGGTGCGTCCTTATGAAGTAAATAAGGGTGATGCGGACCGTATGATGCAGAAGTGGACCGCTTATTTCGGCGAGCGTTACACCAAGGGCAAAGGTTACAGTCATAAGGAAATTAAGAAGAATATCCGCACAATGCTTCAGGAGTTTGCAGACATTGAGGTGAAGAAGGTTCCCAAGGTAAAAGTTGCCGTAGTAGGGGAATTGTACCTTAAGTATTCTGCGCCGGCGAACAACGATTTAGAGCAGTTTCTTCGTGACCAGGATTGTGAAACTTATTTCCCAAGTGTGTTAGGCTTTGGTATATATAAAACCAACGGTGCGCTGGAGGACTTGCGTCTTTACGGCGGTAAGCCTATGAAACGCCTGATTCTTGAAATTGCAATGAAATATATGTTCCATATGGAAAATATGATGATTAGCATTATGGAAGAGTTTGACTGTTTCGTGGCACCGGAGCGCGTGGAAGTATTAAAGAAACGTGCGGAAGG
>JAGAQZ010000082.1 GCA_017622505.1 Lachnospiraceae bacterium | reverse complement strand
GTTTGCCTTGGCATAGTTGATAAAATCCCACACAATCAGGAAGTAATCCACATAACCCATCTGCTCAATTACTTCAAGCTCATACTTCATACGGGCCATCAAGGTACCGTCATCATCGGGATAATGTTTCGCAAAACCGTCCTCACAAAGCTTATGAAGGTAAGAAACGGAAGTATATCCTTCCGGCACTTCATAGTGGGGTAACTTAGTTTCGTGGAAGCAAATTTCTACGTTGCAACGCTCTGCAATCTTCGCCGTATTATCCAAAGCTTCCTGGGCATAAGGGAACAAAGCCCGCATTTCTTCCTCGGACTTCACGTAATACTGACCGCCGTCATAGCGCATACGGTCCTCATCGGTAACTTTTTTACCGGTCTGGATACATAATAAAAGATCGTGGGCCTCCACATCATCTTCATAAGTGTAATGCACGTCATTAGTGGCAACCAAAGGAATGTTTAACTCCTTGCTCATCTTCATAAGGGCCGTATTAACGGTAGCCTGTTCCGCCATACCATGGTCCTGTAACTCCAGAAAATAGTTTCCTTCGCCAAAGCAGTCCAAATATTTTAACGCCTGCTTCTTAGCCTCCTCATAAAGCCCCTTCATAATGTAACGCTGCACCTCGCCCGCAAGACAGGCCGACAGCGCAATAATGCCCTCGTGGTACTCGCGCAACACTTCCATATCCACTCGGGGCTTATAGTAATATCCTTCCGTAAAACCTTTGGACACAATCTTCATTAGATTCTGATAGCCCAAATCATTCTCGGCAAGCAAAACAAGGTGGTAATATCTGTCCTCACCACCTGTTAACTCTTTATCAAATCGGGAATTAGGCGCCACGTACACCTCACATCCCATAATCGGCTTAATGCCCTGGGCCTTCGCCTCTTTATAAAAGTCGATACAGCCGTACATTACGCCGTGGTCGGTAATGGCAGCGTTGGTCATCCCCAGTTCTTTTACCCGCTTGACATATTCTTTTATCTTGTTGGAACCGTCCAAAAGACTATATTCCGTATGCACATGCAAATGTGTAAATGCCATTGACCTTACTCCTTTGTTTTTATACTAAAAAATATTTATCAGACCCGACATATCCAGCAACATCAAGATGAAATAAATTACAAAGCCAAAGGCAAAAATTATTATAGTAATTAGCGCACTACCGCTTTTACTCATAAGAAATTCCTTGGTCTTTTTCTTCTCGAGTTCTTTTTCCTTTCTATCAGCAAGCTGCTCTACTACAACCAGTCTCGCCCTGCACGCTTCCGCTTTACTGTCCGCATCCAAATATCCCGGGACAGATTCAAAAAATGCAATTGCTCTCTTTAAATCTCTCGGGTTATCAGACTGTGCCAGTTTAAAATGTTCGTTATACCGCTCTCTCTTTCTGCGGTTTTCAGACTGATCCAGTTTATTCTGAATTCCCTGCATATACTGTGCCGAATCTTTATAGTTTTTCAACGGAAGAAATTTCTGTTTGCAATTCATATAATCTACTTCCGATTGGGCCTGATGATAAGCATCCACCGCCTCTGCATAAACCGTCTCAACATTTTCCGGCAAAATATGATTGAGCCTTGTATTCAGCGAATCAAGATATTGTTTGTCGCCCGATTGAATTTTCTCCAAAAGGTTGTCTTCCGTACCGGGCAGATTCCAGATTTCCATATCCTTGCCTTCAAAAATACCCATAAGCGCAAGTTTTCGGCAAACTCGCGCCTCCATACACTGGGGCTTCGCTTTTATAATACTATCCGCGCACTCATTTACTATCGACCAGTCTCTCGCCTTCATACCGGCATACATCTGTTCCATCAGACCGCCACCCAATGCACGTTCTTCTTCTGTTGACAGGTCGTTGAAAATCTTTCGGATACCGCGAAGCATATCCTGCTGAAAGCCCAATTCGCCCAGATTAATCGCCTGTAAATGGGCAAATTCTTCCGGCAACTCATAAGGGTCCATATCTTTATAGGCAGGAATTAAAACCTTCTTCGCACCGCTTTTAATCATAGCAAGATAACGGCTCCACTCGTTCCGCACCCAGATGGCATTGAAATGCTCTTCCTTCGTACCCACCGCAATCATAATCTTTGCCGACTGCAGTGCCGCATAAATATAGGGCTCGTAAGCAACGCCTATCTTATCATCCAGTGTAACTCTTGAGAAGAAAACTTTATAGTCTTCTTTGGTTAAAAGTTCGTAAATGTCTGTAGCCAAGACACTGTCTAAGGTTCTTCTGCCCTGTTCGTCGGTCTCCTTGTAGCAGATAAAAATATCAAAGGGCTCTTCTTTCTCGGAAATTTCCAAAATTCCCTTCTGAATACCATTGATTTCTTCCGCTTCCGCCTTGTAAATCGCCGCCTGTTCTTCATCAGCATATTGCAATGCCGCCTTATAATTTGCATTGTCAAAAACGGACACCGGTTGCATACGGTTGATGGTGGGAATTCTCTTGGCTCCTGCCGTCTCTTCCACGTATTCGATACCAAACTCGCATAAAAGTGCCAGCCAGTAGCATTCCGCGTCCGTGGAATCCTCGTTCAGAATCTCCTCATACAATGCCAGTGCCTTGTCAAATTCAAGATTACGGCGATACCCATCTGCCTTCTCATAAAGTCCCGCAATTCTCTCACTATCCGGGCAGGGAAGGGTCTGCTTTGTACCGCAATAGGCACAGGTTATGATTTTTTCTTTTCCGGCGGGTGTAAGCACACCGCCGCACATTTTACATTTATGGTTCATTTATTTCCCTTTTACTATGATAACAATAAAATTATATCAGCATAATTTTTCTTTTAACTATGAAAGAAATGTAACACCTTGTCTTATGAATTCAACATACCTAATATTACACTCGCAATGATACAAATCAAAACAATCCCTACGGTAACGGGTACCTTTAATTTATCTGCCATTTCTGACGCACGGGCAATTTTCAAACGCCTTTCGCAACGGACAATATCCATCTCTTTTAACAACGGCGAATCCGATTCCTTCATCAGTTTCAACGCCGTTTCCACATCTGACGGTATCAAAGATGATGCCAGCGACAACATCTCATTGTACTCCGCCTGTTCGCGTTTACGCAGCTCCTCTACGCGCTCCTTTGTCTTAACCCATAATTGCTTGGAATCGCGATACTCCTTAAGACTTCTTAAAACTTCCACACTCTCAATCAGTTCCTCGGAATATTTGGCCTTCTCGTATTGTTCCTTGCAATCCTGATAGCGTTTCTCCGGCCATTCCGGCAATTCTGCCGCAAGCAGTCTTTTTAATTCTTGGACCTCTTCATCGCGTCCCTTGCTAAGAATTTCCAACACAGGTCTCTCGGGGGGACTCATCACCCAGGCACGACAATCGTCCTCGTCGGAAATGTGCATTGCCGCCATTAACTTAGCTGTTTCTGCCTGAATGTTTCCGGGATTTTCCCGTAAAATTTTATCTGCCCAGCGTTCTGCCTCTTCCCATTTTTTATCTTCCAAGAACAGAATCATACGGTTCATCAAAGGCTCTACATCAAGCGCAGGGGCCTTCGGCATTTCAGGCTCAATGATTTTTCGGATACCTCTCACCAAATCCTGCTGGTATCCTAATTCACCTAAATTAATTGCCTGCAAATGCTTAAACTCTTCGGGCAACGCATAGGGGTCCATATCCTTATACGCAGGGATTAGAACCTTCTTCGCCCCACTCTTTATCAAGGCAAGGTAACGGCTCCACTCATTTCGCACCCAAACCGCATTGTAGTGCTCCGGCTTCGTACCCACCGCAATCATCACCTTGGAAGACTGCAGGGCCGCGTAGATATAAGGCTCATATGCCACACCTAACTTATCATCTAAAGTTACACGGGAGAAAAACACCTTGTAACCTTCTTTGGTCAGAAGTTCATAGATATCCGTTGCAAGAACGCTGTCCAAGGTTCTTCTGCCCTGGCCGTCGCCTTCTTTATAGCAGATAAAAATATCAAAGGGCTCTTCCTTCTCGGATATTTCCAGAATCCCCTTCTGGATTGCACTAATTTCTTCCGCTTCCGCTTTGTAAATTTCCGCCTGCTCTTCATTAGCGTATTGCAATGCCGCCTTGTAATTTGCATTGTCAAAAACAGACACCGGCTGCATGCGGTTGATGGTAGGAATTCTTTTAGCCTCTGCCGTTTCTTCCACATATTCGATACCAAACTCGCATAAAAGTGCCAGCCAGTAGCATTCCGAATCCATAGAATCCTCGTTCAGAATCTCCTCATACAATGCAAGCGCCTTGTCAAATTCAAGATTACGGCGATACCCATCTGCCTTCTCATAAAGGCCTGCAATCCTTTCACTGTCGGGACAGGGAATGGTCTGCTTTGTACCGCAATATTCACAGGTTATGATTTTTTCGATTCCGGCGGGTGTAAGCACACCGCCACACATTTTACATTTATGATTCATATTTTTATCCTTTTAAAAATAAACCCCTCTATACCTTTTCACACCATCTTATGAACAACTTTCAAGCAAATAAACTATGCAAATAATAAGAAGAAAAATAGCAGAAACACCCAGTTCGATCCATTGCATCGTTTTATTCCTCTGCTTGCGAAAAGATTTTGCGCCATATGCATTTTGGTCCGCTAAACGATGTGCATTTTTTAAAATTGCATCTTCTTCTCTCTGTTTCTCATTCTCAAGCCGGTCTATCTTGGTTTTACATTGTGCCGCCAAAGTGGAACAGTCCTTGTATCCCGCATTATCCTGAAAGAAATTCCGGGCTCTTTTACACATATCGATGTCATTCTGATTCATCAAATCACGGTTGAATCTGTACAAGTCCTCAAGTTTTTTCTCTTCGGCATCTTTTACTCTCTGCTTACATTCTTCCAGTTTATCCTTAGAATCCATATAATCGCCCAGACTCTCAAATACCTTCTGACACTCCCGAAGGGGCTCAGGCATAATGGAATTCTCCATCTTCCAAACCGCATCCTTATAGAGTTGTTCTCTGGCGCCGGCTCCGCCTTCATCGGCTGCTCGCTCAATAAACGCCTTGATTTCCGTATCACCGAAACGGATAATTTTTTTGTAATTTGCGTTCTGGTCAAACAACTGCCCGCAGGTCAGAAGTCCGTCTTTGGTGGTAACCTGCAAATCCACAAGTAGTTTACCCAAATAAGCCTCTGCATTCTGGGGTGCTACATTCAACACCTTTTCAAAGCACGCATTCGCGTCTTCCCAATTCTTGTCTTCCGCGTATAAAAAGCCTCGCTCAAGCACCGCAGCAACATTAATGGACGCAGTCACTGCTGCCGCACCAACCGCCGAATCGCCTTCCGCCATCAGCTTACGGATACCGGAAATCATATCCTGCTGGAAACCAAGCTCGCCCATATTGATTGCCTGCAAATGGGCAAATTCCATAGGCATATTGTAAGGATCCATATCCTTATACGCAGGAATCAAAGTCTTCTTCGCGCCGTTTTTAATCAAGGCAAGATAACGGCTCCACTCGTTCTTCACCCAAACCGCCTCAAAATGCTCAGGTTTGGTACCTACCGCAATCATTACCTTGGAAGACTGTAATGCTGCGAAAATATACGGCTCATATGCCACACCGAACTTATCGTCCAAAGTCACGCGGGCATAAAATACCTTATAGCCCTCTTTCTGCAGAATCTCATAAAGCTCTGACGCCAGCACGCTGTCTAACGTTCTTCTGCCGTTTTCATCCGTCTCCTTGTAGCAGATAAAAATATCAAAAGGCTCCTCTTTCTTGGAAATTTCAAGAATACCCTTCTGGATTTCGTTGATTTCCTTTGCCTCTTCTTCATAGACACTGCGCTGCTTCTCATCAGCATATTTTAAGGCTTCTTTGTAATTCTCATCATCGAAAACAGACGTGTACTGGGTACGGTTTACCGTAGGCACACGTTTATTTGTACCCGGCTCTTCCACATACTCCACGCCGTACTTACAAAGCACAACAGACCAATAAGCATCCGCGTCCTGCGGGTGCTCATTTACGATTTCCTCATATAAAGCCTGGGCCTTATCGAATTCATTGTTTTTACGATAATGCTCCGCGCGGTTGTACAGATTACCGATGCGCTCATCATCATACTTTGGCAACGACTGCATCGTACCGCAATATTCGCACTCTGTAACGCTGTCTCCCGGATTAAATTTCAGTGTGGCATCACACATTTTACACTTAAAAACCATAACCTATCCCCTTACTGCATTTCTATAATAATGCCTTTTACTGCTGAAACTTCTTTTATCTTTTTGCAATATGCTCTTGCACATTTTTACAATACACTCTTACACCTTAAACATAGGCCGATGCCACCATAACAACCAACATTACCACAACGATTAAAATAGCCGCTCCCACTGCTATGTAAGGAATCACCGTAGCCTTCTTTTCAAAGGAATCCAGCATATCTTCCATGGACGAATCCCCGGATGCCTTCATCTTACGTTGTCGCTCGGTATTCTTTTTAAGTGCTGCCTTAAAAGAACCTCCTTCTCTGGCATACTTCTTATCATAAATAGCACGAAATTCCTCGAGTTTGGCATCCGCATCCCGATAGCCGGGAACACTTTTAAAAAATTGAATCGCCGCATACAATTTCTCGATATCATCCTCGTAGGTAAGACTGCAATAGTACTGATACTTCTCATACTCTCTCTTGTCTACAACCTCCAAAGCTCTCTGACGGCATTTCTCGGCCATCACTTTGGAATCCTTGTAATCCCCGAAACTTTCAAACTTCTCCGCACATTTTAAAAGTGCATCTTCAAAAAGGGTATTCTCGTACACGCGGATTGTCTGCTCATACAGGGCCGCTGTTGCAATTGCCTTAGAACGCTCCAACGCATCGTTTACAAAAAGAATCATTTCCTCATTGCCAAGCATAAGGATTTTCCGGTAGTTCTCATTGTTATCAAATGGGGTGGGGCAGTTCTCCAACTCATTTCTGCCTGGAACCTTCAAATCCACCAAAAGCTTACCAAGGTATGCTCTTACATCCGTTTTATCCTGCTTTAAAACCTTATCAAAACATTCGCCCACAAGCTTCCATTCCTTCTCTTCCAAACTGAAAAATCCGCGGTTTAAAAGGCCGTCTACATTGACAAATGCATCACTTTCATCATTCACACTTGCATCTTTGGTACTTTCTTCCCAAGTTGCAAAAATTTTACGGATACCGGTAAGCAAATCCTGCTGGAACCCAAGCTCGCCCATATTAATTGCCTGCAAATGGGCAAACTCCTTCGGCATATCATAAGGGTTCATATCCTTATAGGCAGGAATCAACGTCTTGGTTGCCCCGTTCTTAATCAAGGCAAGATAACGGCTCCACTCATTCTTCACCCAAACCGCCTCAAAATGTTCAGGCTTCGTCCCTACCGCAATCATCACCTTGGAAGACTGCAGCGCCGCAAATATATAAGGCTCATAAGCCTCGCCGAACTTATCTTCCAGCGTAATACGGGCATAAAATACCTTATATCCCTCTTTCTGCAGAATCTCGTACAGATCCGCCGCCAATACGCTGTCCAAGGTTCTTCTGCCGGCTTCATCGCTCTCCTTGTAACAGATAAAAATATCAAAAGGTTCTTCTTTTCGTGAAATCGCCAGAATATCCTTTTGGATTTCATCAATGCGCTTTGCCTCTGCTTCATATACCGCGCTTTGCTCGGGTGTCGCGTATTTTAAGGCACTTTGGTAATGAATATCATCAAAAATCGAATCGGTCTGGGTGCGGTTTACCGTAGGCACACGTTTCCTGCCCTCTTCCACGTATTCAATACCGTATTTGCAGAGAATGACCGACCAGTAAATTTCCGAATCGCCAGGATTCTCCTCCAAGATCTGCTCATAAAGTGCCTGTGCCTTATCAAACTCGTTGTTACGGCGATAGTGACTCGCCCTGTCATAGAGATTAAGCAGTCTTTCATCACCCAATCCGGGCAAAGTCTGCTCAGACCCACAGTATTCACAGGTTATAACACGTTCGCCGGGATTTACCGGCAACGTGGCATCGCACATTTTACATTTAAAAACCATTATATAACCCTCTTATCCTACTTCCTCTCTTCAAACACCCAACTCATAAACTCACCAAACGCGGTAAAAGCATCTTCCATACCATCATCTTCTTTTTCATTGTTTTTGGCTAAAAGACTGTCTGCCGCGCCTGACACCAATTGATTAATACGTCTCTGGCACTCCTGCGCTTTATCGGCACAATCCTTATAATCACGGTTCGCCTCAAAGTACTTCATTGCCACTTCAAGCTTTTTCGCATCATTCTCTCGCATCAGACCGCAGTAAAATTTGTAAGAATCCTCTTTCTGCTTCACCTCTGCCTCTGCTGCCCGCTTGCGGCATTCCTCCGCCTGCTCCCTGCAATCCTTGTAATCGCCCATCTCTTCGAATTTTTTCGCACAGTCTAATAAAATTGCGGGATAAATGGTATTTCTGGCAATTTTACAGGTTTCCTGATACTTTGTCTCGTGTTCGTTTTCTTTTACCAGTTCAAGGGCATCCTGCACAAATTTCTTAAGCTCCTCATCACCGAAACGAAGAACGCGCTGGTAATTCGCATCATTTTCGAAACTTACAGGAGCAGTTCCCAGGCTGTCCTTGCGGGGAATCTTTAACGAAATCAAAAGCTTACCAAGATATGCTTCCGCCTTTCTCGGGTCATTGTTTAACACCATTTCCAGGCATTCGTCGGCAAAATCCCAGTCCTCGCTCTCTAAATAGATAAAAGCTCTCTCCACAAGACCGTCAACGCTCGCATTACCTTTGGCTGCGCCGGCCTTGGCAACAGGGCTTTGTGCGCCGAGAATTTTACGGATACCATGTAATAAATCCTGATGGAAACCAAGCTCACCCATATTAATTGCCTGCAAGTGCGCAAACTCTTCCGGCATTGCGTAAGGATCCATATCCTTATACGCAGGGATTAAGGTCTTCTTGGCACCTTTTTTAATCATACCAAGATAACGGCTCCACTCGTTACGCACCCACACCGCGTTAAAATACTCCGGCTTGGTACCGATGGCAATCATAATCTTGGAAGACTGTAATGCTGCAAATATGTAGGGCTCGTATGCCACTCCAAACTTATCATCCAAAGTCACTCGTGCAAAGAACACTTTGTAGCCGGCATCTGTCAGCTTGTCATAAATATCCGTTGCCAGAACGCTGTCCATGGTTCTTCTTCCGCGCTCATCCGTCTCCTTATAGCAGATAAAAATATCAAAAGGCTCTTCCGTTTTGGAAATCGCCAGAATCTCCTTCTGGATTTCATTAATCGCATTAGCTTCCGCCTGATATACTGCACTCTGCTCAGGCTCTGCGTATTTCAACGCTGCCTTGTAATTCTGGTCATCAAAAATAGACGTAAGCTGCATTCGGTTTACGGTAGGAATACGCTTTCCGCCCTCTTCCACGTACTCAATACCGTACTGGCAAAGAATAATGGACCAATACGCCTCCGCATCCGTAGGACATTCGTTGAGAATCTCCTCATACAACGCCAACGCCTTGTCAAATTCGTTATTTTTACGGTAATGGTCCGCGCGGTTATAAAGATTCGCCACGCGCTCGCTGTTAATCCGGGGCACCGTCTGGGTGGTACCGCAGTACTCGCAAGTGGTAATTTTATCTCCCTCCTGGATATTCAGGGACGCATCACACATTTTACATTTAAAAACCATAATCATACCTCCGCTTTTACACACTTTTTTATCTTAAAACCTTATAAAAACAATTTTCACCTATTAACTGAAATTATAGCACAGTATCAAGTGCTTTCATATTATCTTTTTAGAAAAATCCGCATATTATTTTTGCTAAAATTTGTAAAATAGGCGGTCTTATTCTGCCGCAACTGCGCCCATCCCAATTCAGCCGTTTCAGACTTCATCAGCTTACTTATTTTATGCACTGCTTATCTACCACCCGGCACTCAATTCCCAGCCTCCGGCACAATCCGATTGCCCGGGTGTTTTCTGCCTTACAGCGCGCCATCCTTTGGTACTCCGGGAACTCTTCCCGCATATAGGCAATTGCTGCTTCGCAGGCTTCATAAGCATAGCCCTTGTGCTGGTGCTTCGGCACAATCATAAATCCAAGCTCTACCAGATCCTCTTCTTCATAATTCTGAAATCCTACCCTGCCGATGATTTCACCTGTTTCTTTTAACTGTACAAGCCACATTCCAAAACCGAAGAAACTGTATACCTTATCGATATAGTCCGCTATATACTCTTTTTCTTCATCCTTGTTCGTAGGTAGGTCCTCCATAAATTCCACAACCGACTTATCCGCATACAACTGATACAACGCATCCGTATCCACCGGCGTCATTTCGCGAATCACCAAACGCTCGGTTTCGCCAATCATCCAGGGTATATTCTTCTCCCTCTGATAAATCCTTGTAAAATATGTGGCATCCGCGTCTTCAAACCCCTCAATAAAATAGCGGTTCTTCGTAAAAATCTGGTCCTTATTGCCCTCATGCAAATAGACCAAAACGGCAAGGTTTTGGTTTTTATACTCCCAAGCCTTTTGGGCTGAATCCGTAATTATAAGGGCGTTTTGACAGTCTTTTGCCGATAATTGAACACCTATAGGAGTATTATTTTGAAAGCAGTTCTCTGTATCTATGTTCTGTGTATCTTCGTTCCCTTTATCTATGCTTCTCTCAATGCATAAACAAGATAGCCCCGCCCGGCTGATTTGTTCGAAAATCATTTCCGAGTCAGGCGTATATAACAGATCTAATATGATTTTTTCGGGTTTTTTATGGATTATCACTTTTATCCCTCCGCGGATTATGATAGAATCATTGTAGCATATTTTAGAAAGGAATTATACAAAATGGCACAGAATCCTATTGTAACAATTACTATGGCTGACGATTCCGTAATTAAGGCTGAACTTTATCCTGAAATTGCACCGGAATCCGTAAACAATTTTATTTCTTTGATTAATAAGAAATTCTATGACGGACTTACCTTCCACAGAGTAATCTATGGATTTATGATTCAGGGCGGATGTCCTCAGGGTACAGGTACCGGCGGCCCCGGCTATCATATTAAAGGCGAATTCTCACAGAACGGTTTTGAGAACAACTTAAAACATACACCCGGCGTACTTTCTATGGCACGTTCAATGTTCCCCAATTCTGCAGGAAGCCAGTTCTTTTTAATGCACAAGGACGCTCCTCACTTGGACGGCGCTTATGCAGCGTTCGGTAAGGTAATCGAAGGTATGGAAGTTGTAAATGCAATCGCAGAAACAGATACTGATTATTCAGACAAGCCCTTAACTCCTCAGGTAATGAAGAGTGTAACCGTAGATACTTTTGGTGTGGAATATCCCGAACCGAATCATTGTTAATGGTTATTCTTTTATTGGTATCTATAACGAATAGTTTCTGCGCAGATATTTTTATTCCATAAAGAACCGTGTGAAAACGTCGGCACTTAACGAGTACAAGTGTAATGACGTACGAGTTTAGTGTCCGCTACGTTTTCAATCGAACGAGAGTGGGTTCTGTTGGAATATAAAATAATCTGCGCAGTTTTTATATTTACAAATACCAATAAAAGAATAACCCCTTCATACTTTATTCATATTTATTTTACAGAATATTGATTTACATAACATCTTTTTGCAAAAAATGTTTTCTATACTTACAATCAAGATAACAAGATACGCTTCGTATAGATAACAAAAAACACCCCGATAACTTTTTCAAAAAAAAATGAATGCCCGGTGACTTTCGTCACCGGGCATCCTCCTTTTAAAGGGTCATATTCTTTATTTCTTAAGCCTTGCCTACAGAACCGAATAATTCCATCTTTTCCTTAACAGTAGCCTTGATAGCTTCTGCACCGGGAGCAAGTAACTTACGAGGGTCAAATCCCTTACCTTCTAAGTCCTTACCAGCTTCGATGTACTTACGTGTAGCATCAGCGAATGCTAACTGGCATTCTGTATTAACGTTGATCTTAGATACGCCAAGGTCAATTGCCTTCTTAATCATATCAGCGGGGATACCTGTACCACCGTGAAGAACGAGAGGCATATCACCTGTTAACTGCTGGATAGCATCGAGAGTTTCGAAGCTTAATCCCTTCCAGTTTGCAGGATATTTTCCGTGGATGTTACCGATACCAGCTGCAAGGAAGTCGATACCAAGGTCAGCGATCATCTTACATTCGTTAGGATCTGCACATTCACCAGCACCTACAACACCGTCTTCTTCACCACCGATTGAACCAACTTCAGCTTCAAGAGAGATACCCTTAGCTGCACAGTCAGCAACCAACTGCTTTGTCTTAGCGATGTTTTCTTCGATAGGATAGTGTGAACCATCGAACATAACTGATGAGAAACCAGCTTCGATACACTTGTAGCAGTGTTCGAAACTACCATGGTCAAGGTGAAGAGCTACAGGAACTGTGATTCCTAATTCTTCGATCATACCGTTAACCATACCTACAACAGTCTTGTAACCTGTCATGTACTTACCTGCACCCTCAGATACACCAAGGATAACGGGTGACTGGCATTCCTGTGCTGTTAAAAGGATAGACTTTGTCCACTCTAAGTTGTTGATGTTGAACTGTCCTACAGCATAGTGACCAGCTTTTGCTTTCTGAAGCATTTCTTTTGCTGAAACTAACATTTTATTTACCTCCGATTGTTAATTTTAATACGTAACGGGACAATTATATCCTATTTTATGCCAAAATTCAAGGGGG
>JAGAQZ010000011.1 GCA_017622505.1 Lachnospiraceae bacterium | reverse complement strand
CGAATGCAGAATAATGAAGGCTGGCTAACACATTTTCGCTCGGGCGTAGCGTCCCAATTTCAGATTTCGTAGGCCAATCACCTTCATCATAAAATAAAGAGCAAAGAGTTGTATACTCTTCACTCTATATATTACGAATTTCAGTTTGTGGAAGCAACAAATTCCAAACTACCAAAAGCCCCGATAAAGTCGGGGCTTTTATTTTGAAGAAATTTTAGAATGTGATAAGTGCAATTAATATAATCAATGAGTAAAATAATTATAAAAGTATTGACAAAGTAGCAAAAAGATACTAATATAAATGCGTAAGGTGACGGTATGGACGAACTATGGAACAAGTGTCCAACTGTGTTTTGTGTAAAAGGAGATAAAAATGAAAAAGAAAACATTGATTTTATTATGTATGCTATCTATGTGTATGGCAGGGTGTACGGTAAACGGAAATAATTATTCCATACCATCGGAAATTACAGTGACTGTGGATTTTGAGTCGGATTCAATGTCTGCGGAAACAGAGTCTGCGGAGGTGCAGGAAGGAGCGTCATCAGAATCGGAAGAGGCCGTAGTCTCAGACAATGTCAATTGGCAAGAGGTGTTTGAAGTTCCGACGGATGAGGAAGTTGCAGCCTATACGAATCCAAATAATAGATTTGCGCCTTGTCTTGCAGGCTGGCTTTCTGTTCCGGATGAAGCAAGATATTCAGAATACAGTATTGATTTCAAGGCAGATTATATACCGGAAGCAACCTACTGGTGTTTGGGGCAATGGTCTTTGGATTATTCGTCCCTTGAGGCGGATTACGAAACGGTTGATTATGAATCCAGCGGAGCTTATGGTGGTTTTCAGAATAACCATAACGGAATGCAAACCATTATAGCCTTCTGGGATGTGTATTGTACGGATGAGTCGGGCAGAGAAACCGTTATACGAGCAGAACGTGTATATCCGACCAATGAGGAGGATGAGAATTTTGGCGGTGAAGGTGAAGGCGCCCATTGTCTGGTTCCATACGAGTGGGGGGCCGGACATTGGTATCGTATGCACGTAAAATGCGTAGAATCGCAGGAAACAGGAACTACCATGGTGGAACAGTGGGTATGCGATCTGGAAACCGGGGAATGGACCTTGATGAGCATTTATGATTTGAAGGCAAAAGATGTTTTATTTATGTCTTCGCCGGCAATATTCATGGAGAACTATCTTACGGAGTATGCAGGCGGTGTGCGTTCTATGGAATTGTGCAATGCGAAGTATTTGGATGCAAAAACCGGAAACTGGGAAAAGATATCGAGCATCTATCTTGGTTCAAACGGAGGTGCGCCCGGATATGAAGGAAGCTATAATTTCGGGACTTATCAAGACCGTATTTGGATGATTGCCAGCGGTGTAGGCGGTGACTGGTATAACAACGGAAAAGGAAGAACTTCTGCGGACCTTCCCTTTGGAGAGTAACCCGCATAAAAATTTTCATAAAAACATTGACAAAGTAGCAAAAATATACTAATATACAAAATGTAAGTAGCAAAACAAAACCAACAATTGATTAAAGTAAGAACGACATTTTGTATAAAAGGAGAATAGAAAATGAAAAAGAAAGTATTGTTCGCAATGGCAATTATTGCAATAGCTTGTATGACAGGCTGTAATATAAATGTCAAATTGACACCGGATGAGCCGGCTTCAGAAACCGTTTCCGAAATGAGTTCAGTGGAAGTAAACACATCTGAGAACGGAAGTGACGTGGTAGAGAATTCCGGAAATAACGGAACTGTTGTTGAAACAGCGCAGGCCATTCAAATTGATTTTGAATCGGTGTATGAAGGCGATGATAATCCGTTTTTATGGTCGGTAAGTTACGAATATCCTGTATTAGACGATGAACGCTATCCGGAATTATCTATGGCAATCCAGGATTACAGAATGAATTATGTCAGAAACATAGAGGCAGCAAGAGATGAATTGGCAGCTGCTGCAGAGCAGGATTATGCTGAATTTGGTGCAGAAATCTGGATGGTATATTATACCATCGATGAGAGAATGACGGTAAAACGTGCGGATGCAACAGCTGTATCCATTTTGGAACAGGGATATTTTTATCAGGGCGGTGCACATGGCTCCGATGGTTTCGGATGCTTTAATGTGGATACCAAGACCGGAGAAAAAATAGCATTGAATGATGTGGTTACCGATGTGAATGCATTGTCAGGAGTTATTGCAACGGAAATGTTGGAACTGTATCCGGACATTACATATTTTACGCCGACTTTGGAAGAAACCATTGATATGTATGTTAACCCCGAAATTACATTGACATGGACATTGGATTACAATGGAGTCACATTCTATTTCGGAAGTTATGAGATCGGCACCTATGCTGACGGAAGACAACAGGTAACTGTTCTTTACAGTGAATATCCTTCACTTTTTAACAGTTATTATTTTGACAGTGTTACAGATGATTATGTAATTCCCGCAAGTGCTTGGGGCACATTGGATGTTGATTTGGATGCAGATGGTGGTACAGACCACATTACTGTTGTTGAGAATTATACCAACCCGGAGGAAGGATTTAGTTCTTTTACAGTTTGCATAAACGGTCAGGAATATACCCAGGATGCATTGGGTTGGGTGTTAAAGCCCTATTATGTAAGAGCAAACGGTAAAGGCTATTTATATGTTACTGCCGAGACAGAGGGCGATTTCGCAGAAAGCTTTGTATATGAGATTACAGGAAGCAGTATTGTATATAAGGGAACGTTTAACGGCGCTGTGAAGTATTTTACAAATTCTTCTGATTTCTGTGTGACAGAGCGTATGAATATGGTGAGTACGGTAATCGGTGTTGCAAATTGCTATGTGGGTGCTGACGGAATGCCGGTGAATAAGAGCGGAACCTACGAAATTTACCGTAGTGAAGAAATTATTTTAACTTCTATGAAAGAAATCACTGCAGAATTGGTAGATGCGAACGGAAACTTAACAGGTAAATCTTATACCTTCCCTGTAGGCACTACATTCCAATATATTAGTACTGACGGTAAAATCTATGTAGATGTGTTGGCAAGCGACGGACAGTATTGCAGATTCTATACAACCAGCGAAGGATGGCCTCCTACCGTTAACGGAATGGATGCTACAGAGTGCTTTGAAACGGTATATGCTTTTTAATATAAGTTCATAAAAAGAGGCGTAGGATAAAATGATATGTACCCAGAATCCTGGACACATTAATAATTGAATTAAGCACAACATGACATGGATGTTTCCCTGTATTTTGCAGGGGGCATCCATTTTGTTTTGGCTTGGATTCTTTTGTTGTTATAATAATCTATATATTCCTCAAGTGCTTTTGAAAATTGTTCAAAGGATTCATATTCTTTTTCATAACCATAATACATTTCGTTTT
>JAGAQZ010000081.1 GCA_017622505.1 Lachnospiraceae bacterium | reverse complement strand
GGATATCGGTGCAGATAAGCAGGTGGATTATTTTAAACTGGACAAGGAAGAAAATCCGGCGCTTGGATTAAGAGCTATTCGAATTTGTCTTACAAGACCGGAAGTATTTAAGACTCAGTTAAGAGCTTTGTATCGAGCATCCATTTACGGCAATTTGGCTATTATGTTTCCAATGATTACTTCGGTTAGTGAAGTAGAACAGATTCTCGGAATTTGTGAATCAGTAAAAAAAGAATTGAAAACAGAGGGTTTTGAGTATTCGGATAATATTGAACTTGGTATTATGATTGAAACCCCGGCAGCTGCAATTATCAGTGATAAGTTGGCTCCATTGGTTGATTTTTTTAGTGTGGGGACGAATGACTTAACACAATATACACTTGCCTGTGACAGACAGAATCCCAATACAGAGCGTTTTTGCGATACACATCATGAGGCAATTTTGCGACTGATTGAGATTTCAGCAAAAAATGCCCACGCTAATGGAGCATGGATTGGCATTTGCGGTGAATTGGCAGCAGATACAACACTTACGGAAACTTTTCTACGTATGGGCATTGATGAACTTTCGGTATCACCTACTTTTGTTTTAAAACTAAGAGATACCATTCGAAATATTGATTTAGGTAAGGTAGAGATATAATGATTCATTTACTTTTAGTAATCATATACATTTCATTTATCAGTCTGGGCTTGCCCGATGGCTTACTTGGCTCTGCGTGGCCCAGTATGTACGGACCATTAAACGTGCCGGTGTCCTATGCCGGCATTCTCAGTATGCTGATATCGGGAGGGACTGTTGTTTCGGCACTTTTATGCGAACGCTTGGTGAAAAGATTGGGAACCGGCCTTGTGACGGCAATCAGCGTGGCGATGACTGCGGTGGCACTGTTTGGCTTTTCGGCAAGTACAGAGTTTTGGCAGTTGTGTTTGTGGAGTATTCCTTATGGGCTTGGTGCCGGTAGTGTGGATGCGGCGCTGAACAACTTTGTTGCCCTGCATTATAAAAGCCGCCATATGAGTTGGCTACATTGCTTCTGGGGCGTAGGATGTTCGGTAGGCCCCTATGCCATGGCGTTCTTTTTGACGCGGGGAATGGGTTGGAATTATGGGTATTTCAGCATATTTGCATTGCAGATTGTATTGACAATCATTCTTTTCTTATCGTTGCCTTTATGGAAGAAGAAAGCAGCAGAGAGCGGCAATGCTTCGCAAGAGGCGGATGCCAAACCGATAGGACTTAAAAATACTGTTAAAATCCGTGGCGTTAAAGAAGTAATGATTACATTTCTATGTTATTGTTCACTGGAACAGACGGCGGGATTATGGGCAGTAAGTTATATTGTTCTGGAAAAGGGCCTGGATGCAGAAGTGGCGGCTAAGTGGGGTGCGCTCTTTTATCTTGGAATTACGGCAGGACGTTTCTTTGCCGGTTTTATCAGCGATAAATTAGGTGATAAAAATATGGTAAGACTGGGAATTGGTATTATAACTGCCGGTATTGTTATGATTTTCCTGCCTTTTGGTATGATTTGTACCTTGATTGGTTTGCTGACGGTAGGAATCGGTTGTGCGCCGATTTACCCCTGTCTGATTCATGCGACTCCGAATAATTTCGGCAAAGATGCTTCCCAGGCGGTGATCGGTGTGCAGATGGCAAGTGCTTACGTTGGGACTACATTAATGCCTACAATCTTTGGATGGATTGCAGAAGGTGTCGGCATTGGAATTTTTCCGATTTTTTTGAGTGTTATTCTGGTGTTGATGCTTGTTTTATCGGAACGATTAAACGTAATTGTGCGAAAAGTGAAAAAATAATATTTAAGACAATTTCAGACAATGTTTAGACCGGTTATGTACCGAAAACGACCACTTATGGAGAAATTGTAGATAATAATCCTAATTCATATATACTACAAAGCAAGAAAGGAGATACATCATGAAACTGAATATCAATATTGATGCAGGGATAAAAGAACCTGAAGTTATGATTACAACGGCATCTATGACAGAGGAAGTGAACAGAGTTGTTGAATTCGTAAGCAGATTAGATGATGCCCCGACAGTGATTTCCGGTATCTGCGAAGATAAGGTTACATTATTGGATCAGGATGCAATCGTAAGGATTTATGCAGAAGACGGTAAAGTTTTCACAAGAACAGACGCGGGACTGTATCAAATCAGAATGCGACTTTATGAAGTGGAAGAGCGACTGGACAGCAGTAAGTTTGTCAGAATATCCAATTCGGAAATCGTGAATTTGAAAAAGGTGAAGAGCCTTGATTTAAGCTTTGTAGGAACTATTTGTATGGAATTATCCAATGGAGAAGTCAGTTATGTTTCCAGAAGATATGTTTCCAAAATTAAAAAAGTATTAGGATTATGAGGTGACTGATTATGAAAAAAGAATTGTTATTTCGATTATTTATAGGATTTTTGGGTGGCGTTGTACTTAGTTATTTTATAACAATTGCCATTTCTCTGATAATAGGAGACGGTAATTACTATCCTTGCGTGCCCGGTTTGACAGAACGTTTTGGCAATGAAGTAACAGCGGTTGTGATACAGACTGTATTAAGTGCGATTCTCGGAGCAGGCTTTGCGGGTTGTTCGCTTATCTGGGAAAAAGATGAGTGGAGTTTATTGAAGCAAACAGGTATCTATTTTTCAATTGCGTCCGTACTTATGATGACGGTTGCTTATGTATGTGAGTGGATGGAGCACTCGGTGAAAGGCGTATTGAGTTATTTTGGTATTTTTCTTGGTATTTTTATCGTGGTTTGGCTTGTCCGCTATATAATTTGGAAAATCCGCATTTCCAAAATCAAAGAGGGACTTCAGAATAATCACTAATTGAAATGCAATATTATTTAACCGGCAAGGATTATCCTTGTCGGTTTTTTGTTTTTTTATGAATAATCGTTAGAGTAGTTACAACCAAGATACAAATAAAAATAGCAATACCATACACCATAAAATCCATATCCAGTCTCTCTAACCAAGTAGGGTACGGCGCAGTATACATAGCCGGATGCTTTTTATAGTCCGTATACACGTGAAGAAATCTGCCGGTCAGACTTCCGGATAAACATAATGTAAAAAAGATTAAAAATCTTTTCATTTTTATAAGAGTTTCTGTTTTGGCGGTATTAGGTTGTTTGTTTGTCATAGTAGTGCTCCTTTAGGATGTTTCTAAATATAAAACACATAAAAGAAGAAAAAGGTTTCAATTTCTTGTCGAAATTTGTTGCGCGATGAATTTATGCAGATTGCACATAGACAAGAGCGCTTTGCGGTGTTACGATTAATGCAAAGCATGTAATATTTCTTTTATAGACTCTTTGTTTGTAAAGAGTTTGATTCTTATTCAATTCTATGAATTCTACAGGAATGGCTACATATCGGTAAGTAACGAACAGGCTGTCTGGCTTATTACTGAGATGCGAAATGCGTTCCATATAAAGAAAATCTGTGCTTTTATTTCAACCAATCAATTGAATAAGCAGGAGATTTTCAAAGAACGATTTATAAGGAATTCTTCTGCGTTTTTATGTTCGGGAAGGAGGATTATGGGGAAGACAGATATTACCCGCAAGTCGTTTTTTGAGAATGCTGAGTGGTTTGCAGACTTGATGAATGCAGCTTTCTTTGGTGGTGAAGCAATTTTAGATGCCAAAGAACTTTTACCGGAGGATGGAGCAATACAGAAGGCGGACGAAGAAGTAACAGTGGAACGTTTGCGTGATGTAGTGAAGAAACAGACCAAAGACGGAAGCACCTTTGCTGTGTATATTCTGGAGAACCAGAATACGGTGGATTATGGAATGCTAATCCGCATTATGGTGGAGGAAGGTCTTACATATGATAAGCAGATTAGAGAGATACGCAAGAAAAATAAGGAGAAGTACGGGAATATTCTAAAAGAGGATGAATTTATCTGCGGATTTCGGCGAAATGACCGATTGGCACCGGTTTTTACCCTGGTATTATATTGGGGAGATAAAGAATGGGATGCGGTAACTTCCCTACAGGATATGGTGTCGGTTCCTGCAGCTGATTACAATCTTGCGTGGCGGATTCGGGATATAATACCTAATTATCGGATTCAGGTATTTGATTTAAATAAAGTAAATGACTTTAGTTGTTTTAAGACAACCTTGCGGACCGTGTTTGAGTTTTATTCACATCGGAAGAGTACAGAGGAATTGAAAGCGTATTTGTTAAGCCATGAACCGGAAGTGCGCGGCTTGGATGAAGAGAGCAGATTTTTGTTGGCAACAATGATCAAAGAAAAGCGACTGAAGAAACAGTTGTTAAAAAAGATAGAGCAAGGCAAAGAAAAGGAGGATGATGATATGTGCGAAGCAATTCAGGGAATGATTGATGAAGGAAAGGAAGAAGGACGTATTGCAATTCTTAAGAAACTTGTAGAAACGAAAGACATTTCTATTGAGATAGCGGCCCGTACTCTTGGGACAACGGTGGAAGAAATAGAAGTGTTGTTTTCTAAAATATAGTAATGAAAGAAAAAGTGGTTCATTTTGCTGAACCACTTTTTTGTAAAATTCTATAAGATATTAATCAATTATCGAAACAAGAAATTATCCCCAATCACATCGGTACATTTCTCTTCGCAATACTTGCATCTGTAGTTGCCCTTTGCCTCATCGCCTAAAATAAAGATATGAGGAAGTTCCTGTTCGATGGAAGTAATGCAACGGGGATTCTTGCAACGGAAGATGTTCTTAACTTCCTTGGGAAGTGTAAGTTCCTGCTTTGCAACGATTTCGCCACCCTTGATTACGTTTACGGTAATGTTGTGGTCGATTACGGCAAGCACGTCCATATCCATTTCTTCAATATCACATTCTACTTTAAGAATGTCTTTCTTGCCCATTTTATCGCTTTTTGCATTTTTGATAATTGCTACGGTGCAATCTTTTTTATCCAACTGTAAGTGGTGGTAGATAGAAAGACTTTTACCGGCCTTAATGTGGTCCAGTACGAATCCTTCTTCAATCTGTCCTATATTAAGCATAGTCGTCTCCTTTATAAAATAACGGATTTGTTCGGTCTAAACTATAAACTGTCAACATCAATCTCAAGCAGTGTAAGAATCAACGCCATACGTGCGTATACGCCGTACTGTACCTGTCTGAAGTATGCTGCTCTGGGATCGTCGTCAACTTCTACGGAAATTTCGTTTACACGGGGAAGGGGATGGAGAACCAACATATCTTCCTTGCCGAGAGCCATCTTTTCCTTGTTTAAAATGTAAAAGTCTTTCAAACGAACATAATCTTCTTCGTTGAAGAAACGTTCTCTCTGAACACGTGTCATGTAGAGAATGTCCAATTCAGGCATAACTTCTTCCAAACGGATTACTTCCTTGTAGGGAATGTTCTTTTCTTTTAACATTTCAATGATATATTCGGGAATTTTTAATTCTTCCGGAGAAATAAATACAAAAGAAATATTGTCATAACGCTCAAGCGCATGAATCAGTGAGTGAACGGTACGACCGAATTTTAAGTCGCCGCACAGACCAATGGTAAAATTGTTGAGACGTCCTTTTAAGGAACGAATAGTAAGTAAATCGGTGAGTGTCTGAGTCGGATGCTGATGTCCGCCGTCACCTGCGTTTACAACAGGAATACGTGACTTGGAAGCGGCTACCATGGGAGCACCTTCCTTGGGATGACGCATTGCGCAGATGTCTGCATAGCAGGAAATCATACGAATGGTGTCGGATACGCTTTCGCCCTTAGATGCGGAAGAACAGCTTGCATCTGAGAAACCGATTACGTGACCGCCTAAATTAATCATTGCAGCTTCAAAACTCAAACGGGTTCTGGTGCTGGGCTCATAAAAGCAGGTGGCAAGCTTCTTACCATCGCAGGCATGAGCATATTTCTTCGGGTTTGTCTCTATATCGTTTGCCAAATTGAACAGCTTGTCCAATTCTTCAACGGTAAAATCGAGAGGACTCATTAAATGTCTCATAATTGACTCCTTCCATATATGTTTTCAACTTGAATAATATTACCACATCGGTGGTATGCATTCAAGATAATCCGACAAAAAAATACTATTTTAAATTGAAGTTTTTGACATAAAGGACTATAATGTAAAAGATGATAAAATACGTGTATTTTTTCCTAAAAGGAGGTAAATGACATGGAAACAGGAAATGCAAATCAGATGATTGAAAAGAAACGTTGGGGATTCCTCGGATTGCCTTTCACGTTTACTACATACATTATCAAGGAGGATGTGCTTACCATCGACAGTGGATTCTTCAAGAAAGTTGAAAACGACTGTTATATTTATAAAATTCAGGACGTGGTTTTGGAGAAGGGATTTTTCCAGAGATGGTTTAAGCTTGGTAACGTATCCTGCTATACAGGAGACAATACCCATCCCACATTGGTTTTAAAGAATATCAAGAATTCACAGGAAGTGAAAGATTTCATCTTGAAATATTCCGAAGAAGCACGCCTTAAGAGACGTACCGTGAACACTTTAAACATCGGTACGGGCGATATGGACGACGTAGATGTGTTATAATTAAGGGTTGTTTGGCAATAAAGAGACAATATTTGAGTTACATACAGGCAGGATTTAAACCTGCCTGATTTTATGAATGTGAATTGCGTCGCATACATTATAAAAAGGAGCCTGCCATGAAGTACGAAGAAGTAATGGAGTACATGGAATGTAAAGTGAATATGTTGGGAAGCGTGCCCGGGCTTGATTCCATCCGCGAGTTACTGAAGCGTATGGGCAATCCGCAGGAAACGCTGGCTTTTATTCATGTGGCGGGAACCAACGGAAAAGGTTCGGTGTCCACATTGATTGCCAATGCTTTAACAGCCAACGGATATAAAGTGGGACGCTATATATCGCCGGTAATCAGCGATTACCGTGAGCGTATTCAGGTCAATAACCGTATGATATCCAAGAATGCGGTAGCAGACGGTTTGACAGACATTTTTGATATCTGTACGAAGATGGAAGAGGAAGGCCTGGCGCATCCTACTGCCTTTGAAATTGAAACCGCACTGGGCTTTCAATATTTTAAAGATAAAAAATGTGACTTTGTGGTGCTTGAAACCGGTATGGGCGGTACTTTGGACGCTACCAATATCATACAAAATACGAAGCTGTGCGTATTTGTATCCATCAGTATGGACCATATGGCATTCTTAGGGAATACCCTGGCCGAGATTGCAGAGAACAAGGCAGGTATCCTGAAAAGCGGTTGTAAAGCCGTATCCGCGCCCCAATGCGAAGAGGTGGCAAATGTATTGAAAGAAGCCTGTAAACGCTTAAATGCGCCTTTTACAATGGTTAAAAGGGAAGATATTAAAACAGGACGCCAGAGTCTTAAGGGGCAGAAATTGTCCTATCGGAATTACAAGCAGGTGGAGATCCCCTTGCTTGGAAGTTTCCAGACCGAGAACGCTGCACTTGCGCTGGAGGCACTGAATGTTTTACAGGAAAGCGGTATTACTTTAAAAGAAGATAAAATCCGCAAAGGTTTTCTGGAATCTGTATGGCCCGCGCGCTTTGAAATACTGTCTCGAAAGCCTTATTTTATCGCAGACGGCGCCCATAACGAAGATGCCGTAAAAAAACTCATGGAAACAATGCGTTTCCATTTTACAAATCAGCGGATTATCTATATAATGGGAGTATTGAAGGATAAAGACTATACGCGAATGATTCAAGAGTCGGTTCCTATGGCAGAGTTTATTTTTACGGTTACTTCGCCCAATAAGGAACGTGCATTGCCGGCGCTTGACCTGGCAAAACAGATTCGTGAATACAATCCCAATGTTACCGCTACGGATTCCGTGGAAGAAGCCGTTGAGATGGCAAGGCTTATGGCGGGCGAAGACGGTGTTGTTCTGGCATTCGGTTCTTTATCTTATATGGGCAAGTTAAGGGCCTGTTTTGAAAAGAAAAAATAGTGTTATTATTGCTTTTATGAGCAAGGAGTAACAGATTATAAGTCGTTATACGGAGGCTTACAATGGTTGATGAGAAGAAAGTAAAAGAGGCGATTAGCCTTCTGTTAGAAGGAATCGGTGAAGATGTAAACAGAGAAGGTTTGAAAGATACACCGGATCGTATCGCCCGTATGTATACAGAGATTTTGGCAGGAAATGATGATGATGCAGGCGTGCATTTATCTAAGCGTTTTCATGTTGAGAATAATGAAATGGTATTGGAAAAGGACATAGTCTTTTATTCCATGTGCGAGCATCATATGATGCCTTTTTACGGAAAGGCACATATTGCTTATATTCCAAACGGTGAAGTTGTTGGCCTTAGTAAGCTTGCAAGAACCGTGGAAGTATTTGCAAGAAGACTGCAGATTCAGGAGCAGATGACAGCGCAGATTGCCGATGCCATGATGGAAGAATTGAAACCGCAGGGCGTTATGGTGGTACTGGAAGCAGAGCATTTATGTATGACGATGCGCGGTGTTAAGAAACCGGGTAGCAAAACGGTTACCATGGCGGCAAGAGGTGCGTTTGAGACTGATGAGAATTTGAAGAATATGTTTTTTCAGATGTTAAACTGCTAGTCACTGTGTAGCATCTATCGATGCAAGTATCGCGATAAAAGGGCGAATTTTTACGAATTTAGAAATAAAGATACGGACGTAAAAAGATGAAACAGGTTAATCGAATTATAGAGCATCCTGCTTACAAAGAAGCACTGGCAGAGATAGCAATCAGGGAAGAAAACAGAATTTTTTGCAGACATGATACGGACCATTTTATGAATGTGGCGCGTATTGCCATGATCCTTAACTTGGAGGAGCATCGGGACGTAGATAAAGATTTAATCTATGCAACGGCACTTTTACATGATATCGGACGTCATATCCAGTATGATGATAAAACACCTCATGAGATTGCCAGCGCAGAGATCGCGGAGCCGATTCTTAAGGACTGCGGATTCCGTAAGAAAGATATTCAGCAGATTTTACAGGCAATTCTTCTTCACAGAAGCCAGAAAGAATCGAAGAAACATGATTTGGCAGACGTAATTTATCGTGCGGACAAATTGAGCAGGGAATGTTATTTTTGCAAAGCGGCAGAGGTTTGTGACTGGAAGAAGGGCAAGAAGAACAAGGAACTCACGTATTAAAGCGGAGTTTGTATTAGGAGTGATTAGTGTGAAAATCGGTAACAGAGATTTTGATACAGCCAATAAAACCTATGTGATGGGTATTTTAAATGTTACGCCAGATTCTTTTTCGGATGGCGGGAAATATAATGAAGTAGAACTGGCACTTAAGAAAGCAGAAGAAATGATGCACGAAGGTGCAGATATCATTGATGTAGGCGGTGAGTCTACAAGACCGGGCTATGTACCTGTCAGCGTACAGGAAGAGATTGAGAGAGTTGCACCGGTGATTGAAGCAATCAAGAAGAACTTGGATATACCGGTATCGTTAGATACCTATAAGGTTGAGGTTGCAAAGGCAGGAATCGCAGTCGGTGCGGATTTGATTAATGATATTAAGGGATTGCAGGAAAGTCCCGAAATGGCGAAACTGATTGCGGAAAGTAAGGCAGCCTGTTGCATTATGCATAACCGTGAATTTATGAATTATAATCAGTTTTTTACGGATATGCAGAATGATTTGTCAGCATATATTGAAACAGCAAGGAAAGCCGGTATTGCCGATGATAAAATCATTATCGATCCGGGCGTTGGCTTTGCCAAAACCTATGAGCAGAATTTGGAAGTGATTAACAGATTAGAGCAGTTCCACTGTTTCGGCTATCCGATTCTTTTGGGAACTTCACGCAAGTCCGTGATCGGACTTACTTTGGATCTTCCGGTTTTTGAACGGGTGGAAGGTACATTGGTTACAACGGTTATGGCCGTCATGAAAGGCTGTTCTTTTGTCAGAGTACATGACATTAAGGAAAATGTCAGGGCAATCCGTATGACGGAAGCAATTCTCGGAAAATAGTAAAAGGTGGGGACTTTATAGATGGATCAGATTGTGATTAAAGGTTTGGAAATATTTGCAAATCATGGGGTGTTTAAGGAAGAGCAGGAGAAAGGTCAGCCATTTCTTGTGAATGCAACCCTTTATTTTGATACGGCCAAAGCAGGCAGAACAGATGAATTGTCGGACTCTGTGGACTATGGCAAAGTCTGCGAATTAATCAAGGATTTTATGACGCAGTACAGAATGAATCTTTTGGAGACTATTGCAAACCGTCTTGCCAGAAAGATTCTTATGGCGTTTCCCGAAATTGAGGCGGTAACCTTGGAAATTGAGAAACCCCAGGCACCCATTCCCATGAAGTTTGAGAATGTGTCGGTTAAAATTCACCGCAGTTGGCATACTGCTTTTATCGCCTTTGGTTCCAATATGGGAGACCGTATGAGCTATATTAATGATGCGATTGCAAATTTAAAGGCAGATATGCGATGTGAGGTTAAGAAAGTATCCAAGTTCGTGGAGAGCAAGCCTTATGGTGGCGTAGAGCAGGAGAACTTTTACAATGGTGTACTTGAATTAAGAACATTGTTGGAACCTAAGGAGTTGTTGGAATTCTTACAGGCGGAAGAACGTCACGCAGGTCGTGTGCGCAAAGAGCACTGGGGTCCCAGAACGTTGGATTTGGATATTTTATACTTCGATGATATGGTAATTGAAAATGATGATTTGACCATTCCGCATGTAGATATGCAGCATCGCGATTTTGTATTGGTGCCTTTAAGCGAAATTGCACCATATAAAAGACATCCCCTTATTGGCTTAACCAGTAAGGAGATGCTTAAGAGATTAAAAGATTCTTATGTTACTCGGAAATAGGAACTGCATTGAAAGCAGCATCAAATTCCGAAACTTCGGTACCGCCGTGAGCTATTTTGAAGGTAGCATATTCGTTACCGAATTCTTGAAAATATACATACCGGGAAGTGGTATTGATGTTATTGTAAATACCTTCCGCAAGCATAATCTCCTCCGAACCGTCAAGGCTCATACGAACAAGGCCGGGCTGTGTGTCGGAGGATTTTTGATAGTAAATATAATTATCTGTCACGTTAAATGTATCTATACGGTCTGAAGTAAGTACTTCGATTTTATCTTCGCTTAAACTGTAGCGACAGAGTTTATAATTCTCCAAAATATCCATAAAATAAACATAATCGCTCTGACGCACCGGATTCCACATATTATATTTTACAACAGTGGAAGTTGCACCGGTATAGGTATCTAACTGATATAAAAAGTGTGAGTTTGTATTGTCATTGTAGTAAATGCGACCGTTGTAAGCGCTGGCGGGATAAATTTTCTCTTCGGATAAAACGGTCTCTTCTTCACCGTCGATACTGATTTTTAATAAGTTGATACCACCGTTATCAAGGACACTCTGAACATAAATGTAATTGTCTACAAGTAAAAGTGTTCCGGCAGGGTCACGACTTAAGGTTTCTAAATTACCGCCGTCTTTGTCGGAACGGTAGACACCGATGACACGGCGTACGAAACCAAGCCCCGAAGAAGCGGAGGAATCACTCATATAGTAATAGAGATAATCACCGCCGGTATTGATTGATTTTACCTTGCTGGCAGATAATCGTTCTATTTCGGTTTCATTTGCATTCATCACATACAAAGCGCCGTTATCGTAAGAATTTGAGAAATAAACCTTCCCATCGGAGTCTTCGCAGAAATATCCGCCATTGTAAAGATTGCCTGCAGTATTTCCTACGGTGCCGGAAGGATTCTCAGGGATACGATTGATAAAAAAGTTTACGATAAACAACACGGCTAATACGACAAAGATGCCGGCAATGATTAAAATTGCTTTGATTTTATCCTTCATACGAATTTATTTCCTTTTCACAAAATATAACGATTTTTTAGATATAATAAGTATACGATAGAGAACCTAAAATAGCAACGAAAAACTGTTTGTCTGAATATGTATAAAAGAAAGAAAACCTTGTCTAAAATCTATGGAATTTAAGTTGTACAACCGCGCTTTTTTTAGTAAAATAAAAGTAATATGGGGTAAAGGAATAAACACATGAAAAAGAAAACATTTGCGGCAATTGATGTGGGCTCTCATGAGCTTGCCATGAAAATAGTTGAAGTATCACCCCAGACCGGATTGAAGGTGGTGGATCACATCCGCTATGGTCTGGATATCGGTACGGAATCTTATAAGACAGGGAAGCTTTCTTACGAACATATGGAAGAACTGTGCCATGTGCTTCGTGAGTTTGTTAAAATTATGCAATCTTATAAGGTTGAGGATTACAAGGCATATGGAACCAGTGCCATCAGGGAACTGGACAATACCATTATTGTCTTGGATCAGATTGAGAAGAAAACAGGAATTAAGGTGAGTTGCTTGAGCAATTCTGAGCAACGTTTTCTGGATTACAAGTCTATTGCGGCCCAGGGCGAGGAATTCCATAAAATTATCGAAAACGGTACCGCAATTCTCGATATCGGCGGCGGAAGCATCCAGTTGTCTTTGTTTGATAAAGAGGCATTGGTTGCAACTCAGAATATCCGTCTGGGCGTTTTGCGTTTGTATGAAAAGATGCGTTATATTGATGTAAAACCAAGCCAATATCAGTCTGTTTTGGCGGAATTGATTGATACCCAGCTTGCGGTGTTTAAGAAATTATATTTGAAGGACCGCGAAATCCGCAACTTAATCGTTGTAGACGATTATGTATCGGCAGTTATTAAACACGTTTATCCTGAAATTGATAAAAAGGGTTTCGTTGAGCGTAAGAAGTTTCTGGATAAAATGAAAGAAATGCAAATCAAGAACAGGGCAGACGTAGCAAAACAGCTTCGTATAGGCGAAGAAAATGTGCCCTTGCTTCGTATTTCTTCCCAGCTGATTAAAAGCGCGCTGGAGTTTCTCGGCGCGGAATATTTGTGGGTGCCCGGTGTGACCTTGTGTGACGGTATTGCATATGATTATGCCGAAAGCAATAAGTGGATTAAGCCTGCTCATAATTTTGAGGAAGATATTATTGCATGCGCCAAGAATATCAGCAAGCGTTACCAGGGAAGCAAGCGTCGCGGCGAGACTTTGGAGCAGATTTGCTTAACGATTTTTGACAGTATGAAGAAGGTTCATGGTCTTGGTAAAAGAGAGAGACTTCTTTTACAGATTGCAACCCTTTTACACGATTGCGGTAAGTACTTGAATATGGTGTCGGTAGGAGAATGTTCTTATCACGTTGTAATGAACACCGAAATTATCGGTCTTTCACACTTGGAGCGTGAGATGGTGGCCAATATTGTGAAATACAATCACGAAGATTTTGCATATTATGACGAGATTACCAAGGACGGCGGTATTGATAAGGATGCGTATTTGGTAGTTGCCAAGCTTACGGCGATTCTTCGAGTGGCAAACGGTTTGGATAAGACGCATAAGCAGAAGTTTAAAGATGTCAAAACCAATATTCATGAGAATGAATTATGGATTCAGGTAGATACGGCAGAGAACATTGCCCTTGAAAAGGGCTTGTTCTGGAATGCGGCAAGATTCTTTGAGGAAGTATACAACATCAAACCTGTAATTAAGCAGAAGAGAAGTATTTAACTGTCCAAATTGCTGTGAAGTGATATAGGAAAAATAATTTTTTAAGAAAAGTAAATAAATGGGGATTATAAAATGCAGGAAAAAAGAAACTATGGTGCACCGGAGAATTTCTCGAACCGGGAATTGTCTTGGATGGCTTTTAATGAAAGAATTTTGGGGGAAGCAAGGGATAAGACCCTGCCCTTGTTTGAGCGCGTTAAATTTTTAAGTATTACCGCGTCAAATCTGGATGAGTTTTTTATGGTGCGTGTTGCATCTTTGAAAGATATGGTGGATGCAGGGTATTCAAAGCCTGATATTGCGGGAATGTCGCCGAAGGAACAGTTAAAGAAACTGAATAAGGCAACCCACAGTCTGGTCAGTCTTCAGTATTCTACCTATAACCGTTCACTGGTGCCCCAGTTAGAACAAAACGGTCTTGTGATTGTGGAAAAGCACGAGGATTTAACAGAAGAACAGGCGGAGTACGTAGACCAGTATTTTGAGGAAAATGTATATCCTGTTTTAACGCCCATGGCGGTGGATTCGTCAAGACCCTTTCCGCTGATCCGTAATAAGTCTTTGAATATAGGTGCCCTCCTTTGTAAAAAGGGTGAAAAAGGGGAAGAGGAATTTGCAACGGTTCAGGTCCCCAGCGTATTGAGCCGTATTGTAGTTATTCCCTCCAAGGGAGAAGAAACGGTTATTATTCTTTTGGAAGAAGTCATCGAGAGAAATATCCAGAAGTTGTTTTTAAATTATAATGTAATTTGTGCCCATCCGTTTCGAATTATGCGTAATGCGGACCTTTCCATTGATGAGGATGAGGCAGAAGACCTTCTGAAAGAAATCGAGCGTCAGGTTAAGAAACGTCAGTGGGGCAAGGCAATCCGTCTGGAAGTGGAAGACGGTGTAAATAAGAGACTTTTAAATATTTTAAAAGAAGAATTGGACGTAGAAGAAGATGATATCTTCAAGATAAACGGTCCTCTGGATTTGACTGTATTGATGAAGGTATATGGTCTGGATGGTTTTACACATTTGAAGAATCCACCTCACGAGCCGGTAGAAGTGCTGGAATTTAATAAGGACGAGGATGTTTTTACATCGATTCGCAGACAGGATATTCTGATGCATCATCCCTATCAGAGTTTCGAGCCGGTGGTGGAATTTATTCGTCAGGCAGCAAGGGATAAGGACGTTTTGGCGATTAAGCAGACCCTGTATCGTGTCAGCGGTAATTCGCCGATTATTGCGGCGCTTGCCCAGGCAGCAGAGAACGGAAAACAGGTATCCGTACTGGTTGAGTTGAAAGCAAGATTTGATGAAGAGAATAATATTGTTTGGGCCAAAAAGCTTGAAAAAGCAGGCTGTCACGTTATTTACGGCCTTGTGGGCTTAAAGACCCATAGTAAAATTACTTTGGTTGTACGTCGCGAAAATGACGGTATCCGCAGATATGTGCATCTTGCCACCGGTAATTATAATGATGCAACCGCTAAGTTATATACGGACTTGGGACTTTTTACCTGCAACGAGGCAATCGGCGAGGATGCGACGGCGGTATTTAATATGCTTTCGGGTTATTCAGAGCCACTGAACTGGAATCAGCTGTCATTGGCGCCACTTTGGATGAAGGACCGCTTTTTATACCTGATTGAACGTGAGAAGAAGCATGCCAAGGCAGGGGAGCAGGCACATATTATCGCCAAGATGAATTCTCTTTGCGATAAGGACATTATTGTAGCCTTGTATGAGGCTAGTAGTGCAGGCGTTAAGATTGACTTGATTATCCGCGGTATCTGTTGTTTGAAGGTGGGGATTCCCGGTGTGAGCGAGAATATTACCGTGCGTTCCATCGTGGGTAATTTCTTAGAGCATAGCCGTATTTACTATTTTGAAAATGGTGGCAATCCGGAGTATTATTTAAGTTCTGCGGACTGGATGCCAAGAAACTTGGAGCGTCGCGTGGAAATTCTTTTCCCGATTCTGGAGAAAAATTTGCAGGAGAAGGTAAGACACATTTTAGATTGTCAGTTAAAAGACACCTTAAAAGCACAGATTTTACAGCCGGATGGCACTTATGATAAAATTGATAAAAGAGGTAAGGTTTTATTTGGTTCACAGGCATTCTTTGCGGACGAGGCGACAAAACTTGTAAAAGAAGCAAAGAAACAGGTCACGGATAAGAGGGTTTTTATACCGGAAACCAAACCGGAAGGAGCGGAGGAAGAATAGATGAAATTTATTCTGGCATCGGCATCTCCCAGACGCAAGGAGTTGCTTGAACAGATTGGAATGAAATTTGAAGTGCGCGTAAGCGATGCAGAAGAGGTAACACAGGCTACAGAACCGGCAGAATATGTTATGGAGTTATCTTTCCTGAAGGCAGAAGATGTGGCAGGGAAAATCCCTGTAATGTATGATGCCAGAGGCATTAATCAGGACTTTGTGGTGATTGGTTCCGATACGGTAGTGGCTGCCGAAGGTGAGATTTTAGGTAAGCCGAAGGATAAGGATGATGCCCGAAGAATGATTGCTATGTTGTCCGGAAAAACGCACCAGGTGTATACCGGCGTTACATTAATGATTTTTAAGGATGAGCGGATGACTCGAGAGACCTTTTATGAGAAGACGGATGTTACCTTTTATGAGATGACGGAGAAGCAGATTGAGGAGTATATCAGTTGCCCTGAGCCTTATGACAAGGCCGGCGCGTACGCCATCCAGGGGCTTTGCAGTGCTTATATTAAGGGTATTAACGGTGATTATGCCAGTGTAGTGGGGTTACCGGTATCAAGGATTTGTCACGAGCTTACGAAGTATGGAATTGAATGGGCAGAGTAGCCGGGATTCCGGATTTGAGTAAGTATATAGACGAGGATATAATAGTTCATATGTTTCGTAAATTGGAAGAAAGATTATATGGAGGTTTGAATTATGAATTACGATAAAGAAGTTTTACAGGCATTTTTGGAGAAGCAGTTGCAGTTATTTCCTGAGAAGGTAGCTGAGACAGAGGAAGAGGCTGCAGACTTTCTGGATGAATGTATGGCAGTAGTAGTGAACTCCGTAAAAGAAGTATGGGAGTATTTTGACGAGGCCGATCTTGATGTGGAAGAATATGATGAAGAGTCTATTTTGGAAGCGGAAGAAGTATTTGAAATCGGTGACGGAAGATACTTGATTTTGGAAGCATAAAACTGTCGCTTTTATCTTTGTAGTATGATATAATAAAAATGTTGAAGCATAATGCTTGTGTAGGCAAGTTGTAAGGAGCCAATAGTTGCCGATATTACCTGATTACGCCCACCAAGAGAAGGAAGATTGTATGGAAATCAGAGAAATTACCTCCACATTTAAGATGAGCATAACCATATCAAACCAGCAGTCTAGTATGACGCTGCATTCAGATATCGCCTTTGTGGAAGGGGATAAGCTCTATGTTGTGCCTTTTGAACATAATGGGGTAATTTTGAACTTTAATTCCGGTAGTGTGGCAATCTCCATGATTGCGTATCAGGAAGAGAAAACACCCTATTTGTGGAAGATCGTACAGATTAATCGCGAGACTGTAGATGGTGTGAATTATCATGTAATCACCAGTCCTATGAGCGGTGTTAAAATTAACCGCCGTGAGAATTTCAGGGTTTTCATTGGTATTGACGGAAAGGCTACGGTATTGGGCAAGGAAGTGCCTTTTGACGTAATGGTTAAAGATGTCAGCGAAAGCGGTTTTGCGATTCTCGTGGATGTTACCTCGCAGGTGAAAATTAATAAAAACGAAGCGGTAATGATTGATTTTTATGATAAGGCAATAGACGAGAAGTTTACGTTGATCGGGCGTGTTGTGCGCGCGGAAGTGGATGAGCGATATGTTTTATACGGTTGCCGTTTGCTGAAGGACAATGATTTGGTGCGAAGATATATTGCGAATAAGCAATTGGCCAACAGAGTAAACAGTAACAAAAAGAAAATATAAATAGAATAAAAAAGAAGCGTTGCAAAGCGGAGATGAACCGCAGATGCAACGCTTTTTATTATAATTATCTGTTATTAATAATCTTAGTTAATTCAACGGGATCAACAATCTTGCCGTCCTTGTAAACTCTCATGTTACCGGAAGCGATTTCGTCGATTAAGATTACTTCGTCGTTGTTGTAACCAAATTCGAACTTGATATCCCAAAGGTCAAGGCCTAAGGTCTTTAAGTCGTCAGCAACAATCTTGGTAATCTTTAAAGTCTGTTCTTTCATACTTTCAAACATTGCGGGAGTCATAATGCCTAATGCAGCAAGACCTTCGCTTGTTACCAAAGGATCACCGAGTGCATCGTTCTTGAAGGTACATTCTACATAACCGCCTTCTAAAACGGTACCGTTTTCAATGTATTCGCCATATCTGCGGATGAAGCTACCTGTTGCTACCAAACGGCAGATTACTTCAAGTCCGTGACCAAATACAGTTGCAGGAAGAACTTCCATAGTAGCTTCGTCAAGGTTTGCACTTACATAGTGTGTCTTGATGCCTGCTTCTTTTAAAAGCTCAAAATAGTGGATAGATGTCTGTAAGTTTGCCTTACCGATACCTTCAATGGTAAGACCTACAGAGTTCTCACCGGGATCAAAAACGCCGTCTTTTCCTGTACAGTCGTCTTTGAACTTCAACATAACATTGCCATTTTCAAGGCTGTAAACATCTTTTGTTTTACCTTCATAGATTTTTTTCATCTTTTATTCGTCCCTTCTGTATAGAATTTAAAAAAATCTTTAACATAGACAATTTATCACAAAGTTTGTACATTTACAATTTTTTTTTGCAAGAAAATGAAAAAATGTTTATAAAGGTTATTGACACAAACTCGATAGGTGGTATATAATCCCAATGTAGTTAGCAAAGACTAACTAAATAAAAAGAAGAATTATCGTGTTCTTCTTTTATTTAAAAATTGGGAGTTAGCATAAGCTAACTAAAAAGATTGGTATTAAAAAAGGCTGGTATTCGGAGGACTTGAAATGAGTGTTGTAATTATTGGCGGTAATGATTGTATGGTTCGTAAATACATGGAGCTGTGCAAAGAATATAAATGTAATGCTAAGGTTTTTACACAGATGAAGGGAAATTTGCGTACCTTAATCGGTAGCCCCGATTTGTTGGTTTTATTTACGGGCACGATGTGCCATAAAATGGCGCGGGTGGCGTTGAGTGAAACCAAAGGACTTGATACGGTGGTAGCGCGGTCGCATTCCAGTTCTTTGGCTGCGTTGAAGAATATTTTGGATGAACATGTTGCATAGTAAAGTGTGATATGCAAAAGGAAAGCGCTAAAGACACAATTTTACGAATGGTGGACTGAATAGTTATGAGATATTTAAAAGTGTACGAGAAAGAAGATGAATTATGTCTGAAGAAATAGTAATCAAGCAGTGTTCGCCTACATTAGCAGGGTTAAAAACGGGGAATTTGTTTTCATGCGCTGTAGAATCCCGGGAAGAGATGATTGCGCGTGCCAGAGAATTGAATAGACAACTATGTGCAAAGGGGCTGCGGATTTTACCCTTGCGCTATGAAAGAGGCAGAGCATTAATTTACGTATATCGGCCGTCAAAGCTTAAGAATGATTTTAGCAATGAAGAGACGCAGGCACTTTTACGTTCTTGTGGATACAGTATTGAGAATCCTGACATTTGTGTTGTTCAATTAATAAAGCGCTTAAATCAGTCAGGCGAGTTTCCACACGAAATCGGCTTGTTTCTTGGATATCCGGCGGAAGATGTTACCGGTTTTATCGAGAACCGTGCCGGTGGTTCCAAATTTACCGGTTATTGGAAAGTATACGGGGATTTAGAGCAGGCCCGAAAAACATTTGACAAATATAAAAAGTGTACAGAAGTTTATTGTGCACAATATGCAAAAGGAAGCAATATTAATAAGTTGACAGTCGCGGTATAAGTCCATACTCCTTTAAATAAAAAAACATTTCTACCATTTTTTTAAAGATGTGATAGAAATGGTTTTTGCTTTGTATAAAATTATTATTCTGCCAGCTTCTCTAAGAAGGGTGCCAGTCCTTCGTGATTGTTATCCGTAAAAGTAATAAAACGCGCTGCGGCCTTTGCTGCAGGGATACCGTTTAAAAGCACTGTGGGATAAGCGGCGGCTTCCAACATAGGTAAGTCGTTTTCTGCATCGGCGAATGCGTAGGAATATTTGCAGTCGACGCCTGCGTAATCGCAAACAAATTTCAGGGCTGTTCCTTTGGTAGTGCCGTAGGGCAGGATTTCCAGGAACCAGTCGTTCGAGAAGAAACACTGTACTTTGCCGGCACACATTTCTTCGACTTTGGCGCGAAAAACTTCTAAAAGTTGGCGATTGTCAAGGTCTACAGCCAGAAGCTTGTAGGTTCCCAAACCTTCCGCAGCAATATCGGGAAGCAGTTCACATTCGTTTTTAACGTATTCGCAGTAGAAAGTAACATTTTTATTTATGGATTCCGTCAAAACCTTAGTATCGGAATAGGATTGCAAGTGCACACCCATTTCTTTCGCAAGGTCGCGAATTTCTGCAATAATGTCCGTCGATAATTTTACGCTGTGAAGCATTTCTTTATTTTTGAGATGATAAATCTGGCTTCCGTTAAAAGAAGAAATCAGCGGATTGCAATTCTCTAGTCCCAAGCGTTCTACAATTTTAATAATGCTGCTGTAGGCGCGGCCTGAAGAGATAACAAAGGTATGTCCTTTGGCAACGCAGGCTTCCAAAGCGGCTCTGGTACGGGGCGAGATGGTTTTCTCATCATTTAAAAGGGTGCCGTCCAAGTCGAAGAAGAGTACGGATTTGGCATCTTTTTCGTAAGGAATATAGCGTTCTAAATAAGCGTTTTTGATTTTATCTAAGAGTTCTTCCGGTACGAAAAGATGACCGCGACCGTTGCCTAAATCAATGTCTTTCTTGTTGGTGCCGTGGAAGTCGGAACCACCGGTAATCAGCAAGTCGTATTTGGCAGCAAGGCGTTTCACGTAACGTTCTTCGCTGGGGGCATAGGTGCTGTAGACCGCCTCAATGCCCATAAGACCTGCTTCTTTTAATTCAGATACCAGTTTATCCAGATTGGCATCGGATAAGCGATATAAAATGGGGTGGGCAAGCACGGGGATTCCGCCTGCTTCCAGAATCAGGGAGACGGCCTGGGCGGGGGCGATTTTCTCGCGGGGCACAAAGGCCTTGCAATGATCACCCACATAACGCTCGAAAGCTTCTTTCATACTTTTAACATAACCCTTATCAAAAAGGAAGCGTGCATAGTGGGCCCGGGTAACGACGGCACCTTTAAAACGTTCCATCAGCTCTTCATAGGTGATTTCGATGCCCTGTTCGGCAAGCTTTTCACACATTTTACGGTTGCGATTGACTCTGGATTCCTGAAACGCAGTCAAATGTTCTTGGAACTTCGGGTTGTAGGGATTGATATACAAACCTAAAATGTGTATGTCTTTTCCAAAATATTCGGTGGATAGTTCGATTCCGGGAACGATTTCGATATTTTTATCTTTGGCATAAGCCATAATTTCTTCCAGACCTTCCGTAGTATCGTGGTCTGTCAGGGCGATGGCTTTTAAGTTTTTATAAATGGCCAAATCCACCAATTCCTTTGTGGTACAGGTGCCGTCGGAATGGGTAGAGTGTACGTGTAAGTCGATTGCCTGCATATGTTACCTCCATATTAATAACAAGGTTAAGCTGTTTCTATTTTAACCAAATTTTTATAAAAAAGATAGGGCAATAAAAATTGCAGACGCCACAACGCAACATCTGCAATTATTATATCAATATTAATCTTCACTCTTGTTTACGGAATAAATAGTACGCTTTCTTGCCATTGCATCGCTTTCAAGGTATTCATCGTAAGTAGTAATCTTATCAATGAGTGTACCATTAGGAAGGATTTCCATAATACGGTTTGCGGTTGTCTGCACAAACTGATGGTCATGGCAGGAGAAGAGTTCTACGCCGCTGAATTTGATTAACCCGTTGTTTAATGCGGTAATGGATTCCATATCCAAGTGGTTGGTAGGTTCGTCAAGGATTAAGCAGTTCGCACCGCTGATCATCATTTTACTAAGAAGACAACGTACCTTTTCACCACCGGATAAAACGCGTACTTTCTTCACACCGTCTTCGCCGGCAAAAAGCATTCTTCCCAAGAAACCGCGTACATAAGTAATGTCCTTAACGGGAGAGTAACCCATTAACCAGTCTGCGATGGTTAAGTCGCTGTCAAATTCCTTGGTGTTGTCCTTGGGGAAGTAAGCCTGTGAAGTGGTAACACCCCACTTGTAGGTTCCTTCGTCCGGTTCCAATTCACCTGTAAGAATCTTGAATAATGTAGTCTTGGCAATTTCGTTGCTTCCGACAAAAGCTACTTTATCTTCACGTCCCAAAATAAAAGAGATGTTATCCAAAACTTTCTCGCCGTTGATGGTCTTGCTGATACCTTCTACAGTAAGTACTTCGTTACCGATTTCACGTTCGGGACGGAAGTCGATGTAAGGGTACTTACGGCTTGAGGGTTTAATGGTATCCAATTCGATCTTTTCCAAAGCTTTCTTACGTGAAGTGGCCTGCTTTGATTTGGAAGCGTTTGCGGAGAAACGGGAAATGAATTCCTGCAATTCCTTAATCTTTTCTTCCTTCTTTTTGTTGGCTTCTTTCATCTGCTTGATTAACAACTGGCTGGATTCATACCAGAAGTCGTAGTTTCCGGCATATAACTGGATTTTACCATAGTCAATGTCAGCGGTATGAGTACATACCTTATTTAAGAAATAACGGTCGTGGGATACCACGATTACTGTATTTTCAAAATTGATTAAGAATTCTTCCAACCATGCGATAGCGTCTAAGTCCAAGTGGTTGGTAGGCTCGTCGAGTAAAAGAATGTCAGGGTTACCGAATAATGCCTTGGCAAGAAGGATTTTAACCTTCTCGTTACCGCCTAAATCGCTCATAAGAGAGTAGTGGATGTCGGTTTCAATACCAAGACCGTTTAAAAGGTTTGCAGCGTTAGATTCTGCTTCCCAACCGTCCATTTCGGCAAATTCGCCTTCCAATTCGCTGGCGCGGATACCGTCTTCATCGGTAAAATCTTCTTTGGCGTAAATGGCTTCCTTTTCCTTCATTACTTCGTAAAGACGGGGATTCCCCATAATTACGGTGTCCATTACGGTATAGCTATCATATTTAAAGTGGTCCTGCTCCAACACGGAAAGTCTCTGACCGGGGGTAATGCTGATATCACCGGTTGTAGTTTCCAGTTCGCCGGAGAGAAGCTTTAAGAAGGTAGATTTGCCGGCACCGTTAGCACCGATTAAACCATAGCAGTTTCCTTCCGTGAATTTAATGTTTACTTCTTCGAATAACGCTTTTTTACCAAAGCGCAGGGATACATTGTTTGCACTAATCATTTCAATAACTCCGTTTCTTTAAATGCTAAAATTGCGCACCATTTCTTATTGTACATACTTTTATAAAAAAAGCAAGGAAGTTTATTGTTTTTATTATGGAAGAAACTCAAATGGTATCAGTTGATAATAAAAAGGGAATGTAACATAAGCTACATTCCCTGAAATTTTATTTATACATTCTGGTCAACAACCTGATTCTTTCCGTGGCCTTTACCATAATAGAGTCTGTTGTCTGCCTGCTGAATCAAGTGCTCGATTCTGTCACCGGCTTTGGCCTGGGCAACACCGAAGGTCATAGTCACACGCATTGACTGTCCGCCGTGTTCCACTTTGGAAGAGGAGATATTTAAGCGGATGCGTTCTGCGATGTTTCTTGCGGCTTCCAAATCACCTTTGATAATAATTAGGATTTCTTCGCCACCCCAACGGCATACAGAGTCGCAATCGCGCAACTGGGAAGTGATGGTGTTTGCTACCATAACAAGAACCTTGTCGCCGGCATCATGACCATAATTATCGTTAATCTTTTTAAAGTCGTCGATGTCGCCGAGGATAACGCTGAAGGGTGCATTGTCACGCTGTAATTCGTGCATAGACACATTCAAAACCTGCATCATACTGCGTCGGTTCGGTAACTTGGTCAATGGATCGCGGTTTGCAAACTGCTGTAACTGCTGATTACGCTTCTCCAATGCAGCACTGTTATTCTTCATTTCCCACGTGAATAACAGTGAGAAAATAATCATCATAATGAAAGAAATAATAACGTTAAAAATTTCAACTAACTGCGTAGTTACGGAAGGCTCTACCACGAATATAGGGTCGTGCACCAACTCAAACAGTAATGAAGTGACATATGTTAGCATTGCAGCTATGGAAGTTACAAAAGGAAACAATGTTCTTCCCTTGAAATCCTTAATTGTCGAAGTAATATAGAAGATTCCCGGAACGATTGCGAGACAGTACAAATTGAAACGCATAATGGTACCGATACAGAAGGAGGTAACCAGTACGAATACAATAATTTCAATACTTGCGGTAATCGTGGTCAGAATATATTTCTTCTTCTTGGCGAGTTCCATCAGCAACTGATAAATACCGAATGAAACGAAGTTATATAAACAAAGCCATATATTCTCGTTAAAAGCAAAGAAAATTGCAATTAAAACATGAATAAATGAAATGGCCGTCATTGTATATCCGACCTTAGTGCGGTCAGAGATATATTCATCGCCGTTGATTAAGTTTTTGATATATGTAATCACATTTTTAAAAAAGGCAGACATAGGTATCACCTCTTGTTTTTGTTCGTAAAAATATAGCTATATATAGAATACCACTTCTTTTACAATATTGAAAGAAAAAAATTACAAATGTTTGGCAAATATGTCAAATTTATGACGTTAAAAACATACAAATATTTTTGAACAAAATGTGAAAAGTCTAAAAAATAGGCGCAAATGGGCGAAATTGGAGTTTACAAAAGAATAAGGAAGATATATAATTTTAATGTTGCCCTAAGCAACGGTATATAATTCCTGAAAAAAGCTTGATACGTATTTGTAAGTATCGGGCAAGAAGACAAGAGAAAAGTAGGATAATCAATATAAAAGGAGGCATTTGTAATGAAGTTAGTACCTTTAGGAGACAGAGTTGTTTTAAAGCAGCTTGTAGCAGAAGAAACTACCAAATCCGGCATTGTTTTACCCGGACAGACGAAAGAGAAACCCCAGGAAGCAGAAGTTGTGGCAGTTGGCCCCGGAATCCTTCCTGACGGAAAAGAAATTAAAATGAGCGTGAAGGCAGGCGATAAGGTAATTTATACCAAGTATGCCGGAACAGAAGTAAAGATGGATGGTGAAGAGTACATACTCGTAAAGCAGTCTGATATTCTTGCAATTGTGGAGTAGGAGGTAATCAATAATGGCAAAAGAAATTAAATATGGTGCGGAAGCACGTGCCGCTTTGGAAGCCGGCGTAAATAAACTTGCAGACACTGTAAGAGTAACATTGGGACCTAAGGGAAGAAACGTTGTATTGGATAAGTCTTTCGGCGCACCCTTAATCACAAATGACGGTGTTACCATTGCAAAAGAAATCGAATTGGAAGATTCATTCGAAAATATGGGCGCACAGCTTGTAAAAGAAGTTGCAACCAAGACAAATGATGTAGCAGGTGACGGTACAACAACAGCAACCGTTCTTGCACAGGCCATGATTAATGCAGGTATGAAGAATCTGGCAGCAGGCGCAAACCCCATCGTTTTAAGAAAGGGTATGAAGAAGGCTACCGATTGTGCAGTGGAAGCAATTGCACAGATGAGTTCTAAAGTGAACGGCAAGGAACATATTGCCAGAGTTGCAGCTATTTCAGCAGGCGATGACGCAGTAGGAAATATGGTTGCCGACGCTATGGAAAAGGTTTCGGGAGACGGTGTAATCACTATTGAAGAAAGCAAGACCATGCAGACAGAGCTCGACCTTGTAGAAGGTATGCAGTTCGACCGCGGTTATTTATCAGCTTATATGGCTACAGATATGGAAAAGATGGAAGCGGTTCTTGAGAATCCTTATATCCTTATCACAGATAAAAAAATAAGCAATATCCAGGAAATTCTTCCCGTACTTGAGCAGATTGTTCAGTCCGGTGCAAAGATGCTTATTATTGCGGAAGATATCGAAGGCGAAGCACTTACAACTCTTATCGTAAACAAGTTAAGAGGTACTTTCAATGTAGTAGCGGTTAAGGCTCCCGGATACGGTGACAGAAGAAAAGCAATGCTTGAAGATATCGCAATTCTTACAGGCGGTAAGGTAATCAGCGAAGAACTCGGCCTTGACTTAAAAGAAGCTACACTTGCTGACATGGGTCGTGCAAAATCTGTTAAGGTACAGAAAGAAAACACAATTATCGTTGACGGTTCAGGAGATGCTAACGCTATTGCTGCAAGAGTTGGCCAGATTAAGAGACAGGTGGAAGAAACCACATCGGAATTCGATAGAGAGAAACTTCAGGAACGTCTTGCTAAATTAGCAGGCGGTGTTGCGGTAATCCGTGTAGGTGCTGCTACAGAAACCGAAATGAAGGAAGCAAAGCTTCGTATGGAAGATGCTTTGGCAGCTACCAGAGCAGCAGTGGAAGAAGGTATTATTGCAGGCGGCGGATCTGCATATATCCACGCTTCCAAGAAGGTTAAGGCTTTGGCTGAAACTTTGGAAGGTGATGAAAAGACAGGTGCAAAGATTGTGCTTAAGGCATTGGAAGCCCCTCTTTACTACATTACTGCAAATGCAGGTCTTGACGGAAGCGTAATCATTAACAAGGTTTATGAATCTGAAGCCGGCGTAGGTTTCGATGCATATAAAGAAGAGTACGTAAACATGGTAGAAGCAGGTATTCTTGATCCCGTAAAGGTAACAAGAAGCGCATTACAGAATGCAACCAGTGTTGCTTCAACACTTCTTACCACAGAATCAGTTGTAGCTACCATTAAAGAAGATGCTCCTGCAATGCCTGCAGGCGGCGGAATGGGTATGATGTAATTTTATAACAAAGGAGAAAAGTAAAATGAAAAAGTTTTTAGTTGTTTTATGTGCAGCAACAATGATGTTATCACTTTGCGCGTGCGGTTCAAGCAAGGAATTGATTATGGCGACCAACGCTGAATTCCCTCCCTATGAATATCATGAGGGCGAAGAAATCGTAGGTATCGATGTAGAAATCGCTCAGGCAATTGCAAATGAAATGGGCAGAGAACTTGTAATCGAAGATATGAATTTTGACTCTATTATTATGGCTGTTACCACAGGTAAGGCTGATATCGGTGTTGCTGGTCTTACTATCACAGAAGACCGTTTGGAATCCGTTAACTTTTCAACACCTTACACAACTGCGGCACAGGTCATCATCGTAAAAGAAGGCAGTGATATTGCTTCGCCCGATGACCTTGTAGGAAAGACTGTAGGCGTTCAGCTTGGTACAACAGGTGACATCTATGCAGGTGATATTGAAGATGCAACCGTTGAACGTTACAACAAAGGTTATGAAGCTGTTCAGGCGCTTCTTCAGGATAAGGTTGATGCGGTTATGATCGACTCACAGCCTGCAAACGTATTCGTAGAGCAGAACGAAGGTATCTATGTAATCGATGAAGCTTTCACATACGAAGAATATGCAATTGCAGTAGCGAAGGAAGATACAGAATTGTTGGAAGAAATCAACGCAGCGATTGCTAAACTTGAAGAGTCAGGTGAACTTCAGGCAATCATTGACAAGTACATTGCAGCTGAATAATTACTACGGAGATTTTCATGGATTTTATAACGAATTTTTTTACGGATTTTGCAAATGATTTTTATTTGAACTTTATAAAAGAAGACCGTTGGAAATATATCGTTGACGGATTGGGAGTTACTTTAGAGGTAACTCTCTTTGCCGTTTTAATCGGTATTGCTTTGGGCTTCATTGTGGCGGTAATTCGTTCCACACATGACAAAACCGGAAGTCTTAAATTCTTAAACTGGTTATGTCACATTTATCTTACCGTAATCAGAGGTACACCGGTTTTGGTTCAGCTTTTGATTATCTACTTTGTTATTTTCGGTAGTGTCCGTGTTGACAAGGTTTTTGTGGCTGTCATTGCCTTCGGCATCAATTCCGGTGCATATGTGGCGGAAATTGTCCGTGGCGGTATTATGTCCATTGATGCAGGTCAGTTTGAAGCGGGACGAAGCCTTGGTTTTAACTATACGCAGACGATGATTCACATTGTATTGCCTCAGGCATTGAAGAATGTACTCCCTGCTTTGGGTAACGAATTTATTGTTTTGTTAAAAGAAACTTCTGTAGCGGGCTATATCGCATTGGAAGATTTGACAAAGGGTGCGGATATTATCCGTAGCCAGACTTTTGCACCTATGATGCCTTTGCTTGCGGTAGCGGCAATTTACCTTGCCTTTGTAATGCTGCTTAGCTGGTTGATTAAGTTGCTTGAAAGGAGGTTACGTAACAGTGAACGATAAGAAAAGATTACAAATGGAAGAAATGAAAGCTGTTTGGGAAACCTCCGGCGCACCATTGATTCAGGTAAAAGATTTGGAGAAGCATTTTGATGATTTACATGCATTAAATGGTGTATCTGTTGATATTAATAAGGGAGATGTTGTGTTTGTTGTTGGTCCTTCCGGATCCGGTAAAAGTACCTTTTTGCGTTGCTTAAACCGCTTGGAAGAGCCTACGGCCGGTGCGATTTTATTCGAAGGTGTTAACATCACGGATAGAATGACCGACATCAACCTGCATCGTCAGAAGATGGGTATGGTATTCCAGCAGTTTAATTTATTCCCCCATATGACCATTATGAAAAATCTGACCTTGGGGCCTATGAAGCTTCAGAATATGTCCAAAGAAGCGGCGGAAGCACAGGCGATGGAGCTTTTGGAACGCGTAGGCTTGGCGGACAGAGCGGATGCATATCCGAATCAGTTGTCCGGCGGTCAGAAACAGCGTATTGCCATCGTGCGTGCACTTTGTATGAAGCCTGATGTAATGCTGTTTGATGAACCGACTTCGGCCCTTGACCCTGAAATGGTTGGTGAAGTTCTTGCAGTTATGCGTGACTTGGCGAAAGAGAAGATGACGATGGTGGTTGTTACCCACGAAATGGCATTTGCCAAAGAAGTTGCCAGCCGTGTGATTTTTATGGCGGACGGTAAAATCGTGGAAGAAGCGGCACCTGCGGAATTTTTTGAAAATCCTAAGACCGAAAGATTACAGAACTTCCTTGCGAAGGTATTATAAAAGCAAAATAAGTAAAGAGATAAAAGCCTCGGAAATTATGTTTCCGGGGTTTTTTGTTTGCGAGAGTTAAAAAAGGTACTATGATTTTTTTAAATAACGTATTGACTATCGTAAAATGGAATTGTAATATACAAATAGGCAATATATTGCATAAATGGAGGAAGGGTGAATGAATGCATCAGAAATCGTGCAAATGATGGACCATAAATATGCCTTGTTCGGCTTGTTTTTTGCGTTTCATAACAGGCTTCAGGCGGTAGGAGATTCCTTTTATGAAGAAATTACGTGTAAGCAGTTCTTCCTACTGGCGTG
>JAGAQZ010000080.1 GCA_017622505.1 Lachnospiraceae bacterium | reverse complement strand
CGTAACTTATACGGAAGCAATTGAAATCCTTGAAAAGAACAATGACAATTTTGATTATAAGGTAAGCTGGGGTTGCGATTTGCAGACAGAGCATGAAAGATATCTTACCGAAGAAATCTTCAAGCGTCCTGTATTCGTAACTGACTATCCGAAGGAGATTAAGGCGTTCTATATGAAGTTGAACGACGACGGCAAGACCGTTGCCGCAATGGACTGTCTTGTTCCCGGAATCGGTGAAATCATCGGCGGCAGCCAGCGTGAAGACGACTACGAGAAACTGTTGGCGCGTATGAAAGAGCTTGGACTTAACGAAGAAGATTATGACTTTTATCTTGATCTTCGTAAGTACGGTTCTGCAAGACACGCAGGCTTCGGACTCGGTTTTGAACGTTGCGTAATGTACTTAACAGGTATGGGTAATATCCGTGACGTCATTCCGTTCCCCAGAACCGTAAACAACTGTGATTTATAACTATTCAGAGCCAAGCAAATTTCTGAAAACATACCATGTATGCTGGCATACAATGGGATGTTTTTAGAAATTTATTTGGCGAAGTAACCACATGAGCAAAAGGAAAGTGCGATAGCACGATTTTGCGAATGGGGTGCTGAATAGTTATATAAGTACTAAGGGTTGAAAATTGCTTCAACCCTTGCTTTGTTATTATACATATGCTTTTTAGGAGTTGATTTTATGAGTAAAATTTATATCCCCGAGGGCTATAGAAGCCCCCAGCCTATTAAGGAAACCGAGATTGCAATCAAAGAAGTGAAAGACTATTTCGAGCGTGCCTTGGCATCGGCGTTAAACTTAACCCGTGTGTCCGCACCGCTTTTTGTAAAGCCGGAAAGTGGTCTTAACGATAACTTAAACGGTGTGGAAAGACCGGTTACCTTTGGCATTAAGGAACAGGATGATGCTGAGGTTGAAATCGTACATTCCCTTGCGAAGTGGAAAAGACTTGCCCTTCGTGAATATGGCTTTGAAGTGGGTGAAGGTTTGTATACCGATATGACTGCAATCCGTCGTGATGAGGAGACTGACAACATTCACTCTATTTATGTGGACCAGTGGGACTGGGAGCGCATCATCGACAAGAGCGAGCGTAACGAAGGAACCTTAAAAGAAACCGTATTTCGTATTTATATGGCAATTAAGCAGACTGAGTATTATATCTGCGGTAAGTATCATTTTATGGACCCGTTCCTGCCTAACGAGATTACTTTTATCACAACCCAGGAGTTAGAGGATATGTATCCCGATAAAACCCCTAAGGAGCGTGAAAACTTAATCACCAAAGAAAAGGGTGCAGTGTTCCTTTCCAAAATCGGCGGTGCCTTAAATTCCGGCGAAAGACACGACGGACGTGCGCCGGACTACGACGACTGGGATTTAAACGGTGATATTCTGGTTTACTATCCCGTGCTTGATATGGCCCTTGAATTATCTTCTATGGGCATTCGTGTAGACGAAGAAGCTTTGGACCGCCAGCTTAAAATTTCCGGTTGCGAAGATAGAGCAGGCATGCCTTTCCAGAAGGATGTATTGGAAGCAAATCTTCCTTACACCATCGGCGGCGGTATCGGACAGTCGCGTATCTGTATGTTCTTCTTGCAGCGTGCCCACATCGGCGAAGTACAGTCGTCTATCTGGCCGGAGGAAGTGCATGAAATTGCCAAGGCACACGGCGTGAATATTTTATAAGCGAAAACAGTGAAGAGGCAATAGCGTGTTGTACTGACGTATCAAAGCCTTAGAAATTGCAGGAGTTTATTGAATGAAGAAAGTTTTTATGAAATATATTTTACCGGTGCTTGGCGTGATTGCCGTGGTGCTTTTGGACCAGCTGGTAAAAGAATTATGTTTAGATAAAATCGGTATGTACAACACCATTGTTCTGATTGAAGATGTGTTTGAACTTCACGTGATTCCGAACTACGGTATGGCGTGGGGAATGCTTCAGAACAAGCAATGGATTTTTGTGGTAATTACCCCTGTTGTTCTTGCGTTGGCAGTGTGGTTCTACCTTAAAATGCCCGCCGAGAAGAAGTTCACACCGATGCGCGTGTTGACGATTCTGTTGGCAGGCGGTGCCATCGGAAATCTTTTGGACAGAATGTTCCGCGGTGACTTCTGTCAGGGTTATGTAGTGGATATGTTTTATTTCAAAGCCATCGATTTCCCGGTTTTCAATGTGGCAGATTCTTTTATCTGCGTGTCATTTGCCCTGCTTGCGATTCTTGTGATTTTCAAGTATTCGGAAGAAGATTTTGACAGGATGTTTGGATTGAAGAAGAAAGCAAAGGCAGTGGACGAGGATTCGGTGAAAGAGGCTAAAGAAAATATTATAGAAGAAGTGTCGAAAGACGCAGAAGAAACGGTTGCGGTGGAAGAAACCGTTTCGGAAGAATAAAGTTCGAGACTCATAAGAGCCGGAACGAAGGAGACAAAAAATGAAAATCATAGATGCACATGCACATATATTTCCGGATAAAATTGCGGTAAAAGCGTCAGAGTCTATCGGACACTTTTATGATATTCCCATGTATTCCGATGCATCAAGCCACAGCCTTTTGGAAAAGGAAGAACAGATTGGAACGGAACGAATTCTGGTGTGTTCTTCAGCACTGGCACCGGCACAGGTTGTTAGTATCAATGATTTTATTGCGGCAGAATGTAAGGCACACCCGAAGTTCATCGGTTTCGGCGGAATGCATAAGGACTTCGAAGACTATGATGCGGAGCTTGACCGCATGAAAGAATTAGGGCTTGTGGGTGTGAAGTTCCACAACGATATGCAGCAGTATGATATTGATGACCCGAAGATGTATCCGATTTATAAGGCGATGAGTGATAAAGGGTTAAAGCTTCTTTTACATATGGGAGATGACCGTTACGATTATTCCGCGCCCCAGAGAATGGCAAGAATTGCCCGGGAGTTTCCGGAGTTGATTATTCTGGCGTCACATTTTGGAGGATATCACAGATGGGAAGATGCGTATCGCAATCCCAAGTTTGAGAATGTTTTTTATGATACTTCAAGTTCCCTGCCTTTTATCGACAGGAATACAGCACTTCGCCTGATTGAGCGTTTCGGCGAGGACCATTTCTTCTTCGGTACAGACTTCCCTATGTGGAAACCCAAGACCGAGCTTGAGAGATTCCTTAACTTAAAGCTTGGCGATGAGAGCAACGAGAAGATTTTGTATAAGAATTTTGTTAGAGTATTTGGATTGGAGGAAGCATAGGCCTTCCTTTTATACAGGAAACAGCATGCACCTCATATATTGCAACTTGCTTTATAGGGGTGCTTTTTGTAAAATTAGAGTAGATTGACAAATTAGGAGAAAAGATATGCATCAGGAACACGAAAAATATTTATCCTTACTGGCAAAGCAGTACCCTACAGAGAATGCGGCAGCAGTGGAAATCATTAACCTACAGGCGATTCTTGCATTGCCGAAGGGTACCGAGCATTTCCTTACGGATATTCACGGCGAGTATGAGCAGTTTGTTCATGTATTGAAGAACGGCTCAGGTTCCGTGCGCCGTAAAATAGATGAAGTTATGGGTAAGACCGTCAGCAACAGTTATAAAAGACAGCTGGCAACTTTGATTTACTATCCCAAGGAGAAATTGGAGATTGTTAAAGCCAAGGAAGAGGATATTGAAGACTGGTATATGATGACCTTGCATCATCTTGTGCAGGTGGTAAAATGTGTATCTTCCAAGTACACCCGTTCTAAGGTGCGTAAGGCGATTCCCAAGGGATTTGTTTACGTTATAGAAGAATTGATTACCGAGAAGGAAGAGGTTTACGACAAGGAGCAGTATTACAACAGTATTTTGCAGACTATCGTGCGTATCGGTCAGGCGGATGCGGTTATTGTAACCTTGTGTGAATTGATTCAGAGAATGGTTGTGGATCACTTACACGTAATCGGTGATATTTACGACAGAGGTCCCGGTCCTCATATCATTATGGATACTCTTTGCAAATACCATTCACTGGATTTTGTCTGGGGTAACCATGACGTGGTTTGGATGGGAGCGGCAGGCGGTAATGCGGCTTGTATCGCTAACGTAATCCGTATGTCTGCCCGCTATGGTAACTTATCTGTTTTGGAAGACGGATATGGTATTAACCTTTTACCGTTGGCAAGCTTTGCCCTGCACTTTTATAAGGATGCGGATTGTTCCTGCTTTGGTTTAAAAGAGGACAGCAAGGGTCAGTTTACCAACGCTTCCGAAGTGGAAATGCGTATGTACAAAGCGATTACCATGTTGCAGTTCAAACTGGAAGGACGTCTCATACAGCGTAATCCCGAGTTTGGCATGGAAGGTAATCTGTTATTGGATAAAATCAATTATGAAAATAAGACGGTTTGCATTGAGGGAGTGGAATATCCTTTGAAGGATTGTGATTTCCCGACCGTAGACCCTGCAAATCCTTATGAGCTGACAGAGGATGAGTGGAAGCTTGTAAATCATTTGAAGAAGGCTTTTATGAATTGCGAGAAGCTTCAGAAGCACATCAGACTTCTGTATCAGAAAGGAAGTCTGTACCGTGTATCCAACGGCAATCTTTTATATCATGGTTGTGTGCCTATGGATGAAAATGGTGAGTTCAGCAAGACTTTTATCGGAGACGCGGAAGTCAGCGGTAAGGCTATGTATGACGTGCTGGAAGAGCATGCACGCAAAGGTTTCTTTGGAAAGCCGGGAACTGCAGAGCATCAGAAGGGCGGTGACATTCTCTGGTACTTGTGGAACGGACCGAAGTCTCCTGCCTACGGTCGTGCCAAGATGGCAACTTTTGAGCGTTTGTTTGTGGCAGATAAGGTCACACATAAAGAGGAGAAAGACCCTTATTATAACTTGATTGAGAACGTGGCTACCGCAGATAAAATCCTTGCGGAATTTGGGGCAGACGTGGAAGGCGGACATATCATTAACGGTCACGTTCCCGTGGAAATCAAAAAGGGTGAGACGCCCATTAAGTGCGGCGGTAAGGTATTGATGATTGACGGCGGTTTCTCAAAGGCATACCACGATAAAACCGGTATTGCGGGATATACCTTGGTATCCAATTCCCACGGTATGCGCCTGGTTGCCCACGAGCAGTTTGAGACAACGGAGAAAGCAATTACCGAAGAAACAGATATTATTTCCGATACTTTGGAAGTGGAAAAATTTGTCCGCAGAATGTATATTGCGGATACCGATATTGGTAAGCGCTTAAAGAGCAGCATTCAGGATTTGGAACAGTTGCTGAAGGCTTATCAGCAGGGAAATATCGGAAACAGAATGTAATTGCTTACCACGGGCAGGAATAATGTGTACGGAGTGCAAGTATTTTATAATTGTTCTCGGACACGCTCCCGCTCGGTTCATCTACGTAGCGGACGCTAAATTCGAAGTCTTGCAAACAAGCCTTCTCATTAAGCGCCGACGAGCTGAAACGGTCCTTGAAGCAATTATAAAAAACTTGCATAGCTATACATCGTTGGAATTCTGCCCGATGTAAGCAAATATGCGTGTGCGCAGAAAATGAGTTAGGAGATTTTATGGCAGATATAAAATACAAGAGTTTAAGTGCCGAACTTCAGGAGAGAATTAAAGAAGACAGGGCGAATCATACGGTGAATCCGTATGCGTGTCAGGATGAGGATATTATCCGCCGTGACCCTTCTCATGATAAGGCAAATATCTGGCGTCCGGCTTTTGTAAGGGATGTGGAGAAGATTATGCACATTCCCTACTACAGCCGCTATATGGATAAGACCCAGGTGTTTTCGTTGTATCATAATGATGACATTACCCGTCGTGCCCAGCATGTGCAGTTGGTGGCAAGAATTGCGAGAAATATTGGTTCGGTGCTGAATTTGAATACGGATTTGATTGAAGCGGCAGCTTTGGGACATGATATAGGACATACGCCTTTCGGACATCCCGGTGAGCATAAGTTAAGTGAGATGTACTATGCAAACACAGGCAGACTTTTTAACCATAATATTCAGAGTGCCAGAGTACTGGATGTGATTTTTCCTTTGAATTTGAGTTTACAAACCTTGGACGGAATCATTTGTCACAACGGTGAAATGGAGTGTAAGAATTACAAGCCCAAGCACTATGAGGATTTTGCGGAATTCGATGCCAAGATGGAAGAATGTTACCTGGATCAGAGTGCGATTAAGCGACTTGTGCCTTCGACACTGGAAGCCTGCGTGGTGCGTGTTTCGGATATTATTGCATACCTTGGTAAGGACAGACAGGATGCGAAACGCCTTGGGATATATGAGGATAGCGAGGCCTTCAGCGGTGGTATCATCGGTAAGACCAATGCGGAAATCATTAACAATATGATTGTGAATATCATTGAAAACAGTTACGGCAAGGACCACTTGGAAATGGACGATGCCTATTATGAGGCATTTTCGCTGGCGAAGAAAGAGAATTATCAGCGCATTTATAAGCAAAAAGATTTGGAAACAGTGTATGAAGAGTCCATCTATCCTATGATTGCGAAGATGTATGAGTACCTTTTAAAAGAGGCGAAGTCTTTAACGAAGGACAGTATGCTGTACAAGCATCACATTTCTTATATTGAAGAAATTACGAAAACCTACAGACGCGGTCCTGCTTACAGTGAGATTGGTGCAGATGAACTGGTGGTGGATTATATCGCAAGTATGACGGATGATTATTTTGTGGAATTGTTCCGTTATCTGTTCCCGAGCAGTACTCTGAAGGTAGAGTACAAGGGATACTTCGAGGAGGATTAAAATGCGAAAAGCTTGTAAAAGATTCGTCTGGTTTGGAGCTTTTATATTCAGTTTGGTATTGCTTGGCGGATGCGCGCCGAAGAGCTTGTGGCAGGAAGAATATGATACTACGCTAGTGGAAATCAGCGAGTATGAAGTGATAGAGGATGAAGATTCTGCGACAGATGATGTGAGTTTAGAGAATGAGAGCGGCGTTTCTTCGGAGGATAGTGCTTGGGCGAGTGATGAATCGGATGCTGAGGCTGGTGATGTGGTGTTGGATGAGGTAAATACTGAAGACGACGGTGCTACGCAGGGAAGCGAGACTGGTTCGTCCGGAAATGAAGATGCATCGGTAAGTGAACCTGCAAGCGGGCCGGTGGCAAATACCGGTGGCGGTCGTGTGGTAGTAATAGATGCGGGACATCAGTTGCAGGGAAACAGCGAACATGAGCCTATCGGTCCCGGTGCGACTACGACCAAGCCGAAAGTTTCAAGCGGTACGACAGGTTGTGTTACAGGTCTTAAGGAATATGAATTAAATCTTGCGGTATCTCTTTTATTAAGGGATGAGCTTGAAGCAAGAGGATATACTGTAATTATGGTGCGTGAGACTCATGATGTGAATATGAGTAATGCGGAACGTGCGGCAGTGGCTAATGAAGCGAATGCGGAGGCTTTTATCAGGATTCATGCTAACGGTTCTGAGGATTCAAGCGTGCATGGGGCGTTGACGATGTGTCAGACGCCGTCGAATCCGTATAACGGATATTTGCACGACCAAAGCCGTGATTTGTCGGAGTGTGTGTTGAACGGGCTGGTGAATAATACAGGTTGTAAAATGCGCAGTATCATTGAGACGGACACTATGAGCGGAATTAACTGGTGTACGGTGCCTACCACAATTGTGGAGATGGGTTTTATGTCCAATCCGGAGGAAGATGCCCTGATGGCGACGGCGGAGTATCAGCAGAAAATGGCGGTTGGAATTGCTAACGGTATTGATGAGTATTTTGCGCAGTAGAATAAGATGCGTGCTTTGCAATAAAATATATTGTAGGGGTCTATGAAGACCTTTGTATGAAAGAGGAAGACAACGATGGAAATGGTTTTACTTACGGCTTTGGGCGTGGGCGGTGCAACTATCTTTGGTTCCTGCATCGGCTTTATGTTTAAAGGGCTGTCACACAAATTTGCGGACATTGTATTGTCCTTTGCGGCAGGTGTTATGCTGGCTGCAGCAGTGCTTGGACTGATTGTTCCTTCGCTGGACTACGGCACAGGCAAGGTCGGTCTTCTGATTACGGTGGCGGGAATTTTTGTGGGTGCATTGTGCTTGAACCTGATTGATAAGCTGGTGCCCCACCTTCATAAAATTGTAGGTTCGCCGGCAGAGGAAGAAGAACATCGAAATGCTAATTTAAGCAAGGTGCTTTTATTCGTAATGGCGATAGCCATTCATAATTTGCCGGAAGGAATTGCGGCGGGCGTAGGCTTTGGTTCTGAAGATGTGGCGCAGGCTTTCTTAATTGCGGGCGGTATCGCGTTACAGAATATCCCCGAAGGTATGGTTATCATCGGACCGATGTTGGCAGCAGGCGTAACCCCGAAGAAAACTTTTCTTTGCGCGGCCCTGACCGGTGTTGTGGAAATCGTGGGTACCTTAATCGGATATTTTGCGGTAAGCATTTCGACTGCGATTCTGCCCTTTGCGTTAGCGTTCGCCGGGGGAACAATGCTTTATATTATCAGCGATGAAATGATTCCGGAAACGCATGCGCATGGAAATCAGCGAGGTGCAACCTATGCGTTGCTGGTTGGATTCTGCGTGATGTTGGTAACGGATTATCTGCTTGGATAGGGGGCTTTTTATGAAATTTTGTTTTCATACGCATTATGCCAAGGATTTGTGTCTGCAGTATATGCAGAATAAAAATGTTAATGATATTTTCGAATATAAGTGGGAGTATAAGTACGGACAGTGGTTTATCACTTTTATCGAATTTGCAAGAAATAGTTTGCGAGGTCTTGGAAACTCTCCGAAACCGACTTTTATGGTGATTTTTAAGGAAACACCGGAAGGAACGGATATTGAGGTGGAATATATAGAAGACATACCGATTATGTTTGTGGATTATAAGGAGGTCCGCCAATTCTGGGAGACGAAACTGGATGCGGTTTCGGTAAGAGAAGATACCTGGTAAAAAAGATTTCCAACCATTAAAAAAAATATTGTGCTGAAAAAAAGATGGGTGTATAATTCCCTTGTAAAAAATCTAACGTAAAGGGGCTTGAAATTTTATGAAAATTATCAAAGCAAAAGATTACGACGAAATGAGCCGCAAGGCTGCAAACCTTATTGCTGCACAGATTTATGTGAAGCCGAACTGTGTGTTAGGTCTGGCGACAGGTTCTACACCCATCGGTACATATAAGGAACTGGTAGCAAAGTACGAAGTGGGAGATTTGGATTTCTCTGAGGTGACCACCGTAAACTTAGATGAGTACAAGGGCATTACCAAGGAAAATGACCAGAGCTACTACTATTTTATGAACGATAATTTATTCAGCCACGTTAACATCAACAAGGAAAGAACCTTCCTTCCCGACGGAACGGAACCCGACAGCGACAAGGCATGCAACGCTTACAATGAAATTATTCATTCCGTAGGCGGTCAGGACTTACAGCTTCTCGGATTGGGACACAACGGCCACATCGGTTTTAACGAGCCGGCGGCAGATTTTCCTTTGGAGACACACTGCGTAGATTTGACAGAGTCTACCATCAAAGCAAACCAGCGTTTCTTTGCATCCTACGATGATGTGCCCAAGCAGGCATACACTATGGGAATTAAGACCATTATGCAGGCTAAGAAGGTGCTTGTAGTGGTAAGCGGTGAAGATAAGGCCGATATTGTTAAGAAGGCATTCTTCGGACCGGTAACACCGGAAGTTCCCGCATCTGTTTTACAGTTGCATCCGGATTGCACGGTAGTTGCAGATGCTGCGGCATTGTCGAAAGTGGATATGTAATATATTGAAAGTTGCAGGGCGTAGGTTCTGCAACTTTTTATATTTTTCATAGCACAGCAAGGGGGAGGGGATTTCCTTTGTTCGATGACCGTTTTCTGCCCATCGGTGCTTAACGAGAAGATTTGCGAAAAAATCTTCGAGTTTAGCAGCCGCTATGTGGCAGAACCGAGCGAAAGCGTGTCAGAGAACATGGAAATCCCCTCCCCCTTGCGTCCTTTTATAAATAAAAATCAAGGTAAGCCTTTGCTAACTCAAAAATGCACAAAAAACAAATGAAATTTTTTATCAAATTCGGACATTATACGTCGAAAAAGTCCTTGTTTTAAGGCGTTTATTATGATATCCTATATAAGGACACCTAGATTGTTAAAAAATAAACAAAGGAGATAATCAAGTATGAGCAAAAAAATCACAATCATTGGAGCCGGTAGTGTAGGTTCCACAATTGCGTACACACTTTCTCAGCAGGATATCGCCTCAGAAATCGTTCTGATTGATATTAACAAGCAGAAAGTAGAAGGAGAAGTAATGGATATTGAGCAGGGTACCTGCTTCCGTAATCCTATCAAAATCACAGCAGGTGAATATGTTGATGCACAGGATTCAGATATCGTTATCATTACTTCAGGTATCGCTCGTAAGCCCGGTCAGACAAGAATTGAGCTTACACAGACTAACGTTAACATTTTAAAGAGCATTACACCCGAAATCGTAAAGTACGCTCCCAATGCACTTTACATTATCGTAAGCAACCCTGTTGACGTTATGACTTATGTATTTACAAAGATTTCAGGACTTCCTGAGAACCAGGTAATCGGTTCCGGTACAATCCTTGATACAGCACGTCTTCGTTGCGGACTTTCCGAACATTACAGCATTGCACAGAAGAACATTCACGCATATGTATTCGGCGAGCACGGAGATACATCATTCATTCCCTGGTCAATCGCAAACGTTTGCGGTGTGCCTGCAGATGAATATGTTGAACTTGTTAAGAACATCGATAAGGATGTAAAAGAAGTAGATAAGGAAGCTATGATTACTTATGTACGTAAATCAGGCGGACAGGTAATTGCAAACAAGGGTGCAACCTTCTATGCAGTTTCTGCATCAGTTTGTGCACTTTGTGGTATTTTGGCAGCTTCTGACGAATCTATGGCAACCGTATCTTCTATGATGCATGGTGAATACGGTATCGAAGATGTTTGTGTAAGTACATTAACATTGGTTGGCCCTAAGGGAATCCAGGGTAAAGTGCCCGTTAAGTTAACCGAAGAAGAAATTGCTAAGTTAAAAGCAAGTGCAGATGCACTGAAAGAAGTTATTGCTCAGATTGAATTATAATGAATATACATTTAATAAAATATTAGGGAAAGGACAATAGAACTATGAAGTACAGTTACTATCCGGGATGTACCCTTAGAACAAAAGCAAAAGATCTTGATGCATATGCAAGAGCTTCTGCAGTTGCTTTGGGCTTCGAACTGGAAGAAATCGAAAACTGGCAGTGTTGTGGTGGGGTATACCCTTTGGGTTCTGACGAAATCGCAAGCAAGCTTTCTTCAGTTCGTGCCTTAAATGAGGCAAAGGAAAAGGGTCAGGATCTGGTTACCTTATGTTCAGCATGTCATCATGTCATTAAGCGTGTAAACGACGATATGAAGAATGTGGACGATATTCGTACCAGAGCAAACAATTACATGCAGTTGGAAGAACCTTACGCAGGAGAAACCGAAGTGCTTCACTTCTTGGAAGTGCTTCGCGATCGTGTAGGTTTTGACAAGATTAAGGAAAAAGTGGTTAACCCGCTTACAGGAAAGAAGATTGGTGCATATTATGGCTGCCTTCTTCTTCGCCCTGGTAAGATTTTGGAGTTTGATAATCCCGAGAATCCTACCATCATCGAAGATTTTATCCGTGCAATCGGCGCAACACCGGTTGTATATCCCTACAGAAACGAATGCTGTGGCGGATACATTTCTTTAAAAGAAAAAGATATGTCTAAGAATATGTGCGAACGTATTATGGACAGCGCAGACGGAATGGGCGCAGAAATGCTTATTACAGCCTGTCCTTTGTGTCTTTACAATTTAAAGAAGAACGGCAATGACAAGCTTCCTGTAGTTTATTTTACAGAGTTGCTTGCGGAAGCTTTAGGAGTAAAAGAGGAGGTGGCTAAGTAATGAATACAGCTAAAAAGCAGGCTGAATTAATCAAAGAAATCAGCGGCGTGAATCCTCTTAAGTGTATGAAGTGCGGTAAGTGTTCCGCATCATGTCCTTCTTACAACGAGATGGACATCAAACCTCATCAGTTTGTATCTTATGTTGTAAACGAAGATATTGAATCTCTCGTTAATTCAAAATCATTATGGAAATGCCTTTCATGTTTTGCGTGCGTGGAACGTTGCCCCAGAGACGTTAAACCCGGCAAGTTAATCGATGCAGCAAGACAGGTTGTTGTGCGTCAGAAGGGACAGGATTATCTGTCACCCAATGAAATTCCGGAACTTCTTGATCCGGATTTGCCTCAGCAGTTATTGGTTAGTGCATTCAGAAGATACAGGAGGTAAGAAACGTGCAGAGAATAGGCGTATTTGTCTGCCACTGCGGTAGTAATATTGCCGCTACGGTAGATGTTAAAAAAGTTGTTGAAATGGCACTGTT
>JAGAQZ010000079.1 GCA_017622505.1 Lachnospiraceae bacterium | reverse complement strand
TGCTTACCCAGTTTTCAGATGCAATCAACTCAATGTGACTGTTCTGTCTTTCCTGCTCGTCCACAATTGTCTGGGCGATTTCGGGGTCAACCAATTTGATTTCTTCCAATGAATACATTATCATTTCCTCCGTAATCTATAGATAAAATTTTATGTACAAACATAATCGTTTTGAATTATAACATAGTTTTTACGAAGGCTCAAGGGTAAAGTGGCTTAAAATCAGTAAATATTCTTTTATCTTTTACATAAAAGAAGAAGTTTAGGACATTCATTGCGTTTGTTCTAAACTTCTGCCTCTCTTTTATAATTTCGAATACTCTTTTACCACCGGCTGTATCTGTTTTCGCTTCAATGCCGCTTCAATTGTTTCCGGAATTTCCTCCATATGTGCCACAAGGGATAAGGGTTTCTTAATATAATCATCCTGACCGAAGGGCACAAAATAAATATTCTTCGTATTCATCAGCAAACCTATGTTTTTTAAATTCATTCCCAGTGCATCATTCGTGGAAACCGCAATAATCAAAGGTTTCTCGTTCCGCAAATGCGCCTTTGCCGCCATCAGTACAGGGGTATCCGTAATCCCGGCAGCAAGCTTAGCCATCGTATTTCCTGTGCAGGGCGCAATCACCATGACATCCAAATATCCTTTCGGCCCGATGGGCTCCGCTTCCTGAATGGTAAAAATCCCCTGACGTCCGGTAATCTCCTGTACCTTCGCAATGAATTCCCGCGACTTCCAGAAACGGCTATCCATCTCCGAAACATTTTTTGAAAAAATCGGGTGAATGTCCGCACCCGCATCATTCAGTCCCCGCATCACTTCCAAAATCCTTGTAAAAGTGCAAAAAGATCCGGTCAGTGCAAAACCGATTTTCATATCCTTGAAATCCATATTATTCCCTCCGCCTTCAAACAAAACTGCTTTTAAAACGGCATTTCTTCATACCCGTATCCTTTGGTCTCTTTTAAAATAGTTTCAATCTTTTGGGCTAAAAGTTCTCCGGAAGTCTTCGGTGCATACCGCCCCGGTAAAGACCCGCAAAGTTTAGCGCGAATTCCTTTTTTACTGCAATAGTCAAAATCCGTACCGCCGGGTTTGCTGGCAATGTCAATGATGCAACAGTATCGGTTTAAGCGGTCAATCCACTCTCTTGTAATGCACATGGACGGCACCGTATTAAAGATAAAATGGTACTTTTCCAGTTGACTCAAATCGTCAAAAGTACTGCTGTCATTTCCAAAGGTCCACGCCCTTGCGCGCGCTTCTTCGCGTCTTGCCATCACCGTAACTTTAGCCGCCATTCCTTTTAACTTATCTGCCAGCACTTCCGCGCATCGCCCGTACCCCAACACCAAAACCTCCTGCCCATGAAGCACTTCATTACTCATATACACCGCCTCCGCAATGGCACCTTCCGCCGTTGCCACGGCATTTTGGATTGCAATGTCTTCCATTTGCATAAAATCTGCAACAATGGCACCTTTCTCCACCAGTTCAGTTCGAAATTCCGCCGGAAACATTCCGCCAAAAACCAATTGACCTTTTTCTGCAATTTCCAAAACCTCTTTTAAAGTAACTTTCCGCTGGCCTTCCGTAGCTTTTACCGTAAAACGATCCATAGTGACCGGGGTAGGCAATACTATGAAATCCACTTTTTTATCTTTTAACCGGTCAACCTGCTCAGGATGTATGATTTCAATGCCGTTTCGCTCCAATTGGTATGCCAAGTATTTTTCTCTGCTGTCACCGCCGATTAAGTACGCCTTCACCGTTGCCTCCATAAAAAAATCGTGCAATCATACTTTTAAAGTATGCTGCACGACTTGGGTTTGCGATAATTTATAAAATAAAAAGTGAAAATAAGCACATCTTTAGTTTATATTATGCTTATTTTCACTTTCTTAATTTTCTTAGTAATACACCTCAACCAAGGTCAAGCCCTTGGCCGGCACCAAAACACCTGCATTGGCGCGTTCTTCACTTTTTAAAATATCCTCCATACTCTGCGGTGTGCGTTTTCCTTCACCCACCTCAATCAAAGTCCCGGTCAGAATTCTTACCATATGATAAAGGAATCCGTCCCCTGTATAATCAAATACAATTTCTTCCGGCGTTTCTGTAATCTGAATATCTATGGTTCGTACCGTAGACTTCTTGGTTCTGTGATTTGAAGAAAAAGCCTTGAAATCATGCTTTCCGCCAAGAAGTTTTGCCGCTTCTTTCATTGCATTCACATCAAGCAAGGACTTTTTATTTACGCATTTTAACCCTTCTGCCTGTGCTTTATCAGCCACTCCCACATTGGGGATTTCTACATAGGGGCACACATATCTCCGACTAAACACATCGGATGTTTCGGCCGTACGCAAACGGTACTGATAATGCTTGCCTTTGGCATTCAGTCTTGCATGGAAACGGTCGCTTACCTCTTCAATTGACACAACAGCAATATCTTCAGGTAAATACAGATTCAAATAGGCCATAATTTCACCGGCACTTTTATCCGTATGGATTTTAAAATTTGCCACCTGCCCTTTGGAATGTACGCCGGCATCGGTGCGCCCTGCACCGTTTATCTCCACAGGGTCTCCGCACATCTTGGATAAAATCGCTTCGATTTTTCCCTGAATGGTATTGTCTGTAGAAGTCTGACGTTGCCAACCTTGAAAACGGGTACCTTCATATTGAATTGTGATTTTATAGTTTTTCATATTCCATATTCTTTCTGTGTTATCTCTAACCAACTTTTCTTGAATATTACTCTTCTGTATTCAATGTTTCTTTCGATACGCTTTCGTCTTGCGAATCGTTCTCTGCGGTCTCTGACGTTGCCGGATTCAAATATCCGTCCAGCACTTCATACACCTTATCCAAACCATTTTTATTTAAGGACGAAAAAGGAATCATAATGGTACCCGGTCTGGTTTTAAGGCCCGTACGAATTGCTTTCAAGTGCTTATCAATCTGGCCGCGACTGATTTTATCAGACTTCGTTGCAATAATAATCGGCTCAAAACCATTGTGCACGATCCACTCATACATATCGCGGTCGTTAGCCGACGGATCATGACGGATATCAATTAAAAGAAATACTGCCTTCAACTGCTCGGAACGACGAAGATACTTCTCGATCATCTTGCCCCACTTGGCCTTGGTCTCCTGGGAAGCCTTGGCATATCCGTAACCGGGCAGGTCAACAAGATAAAACTCTTCATTAATATTATAAAAGTTAATCGTCTGGGTTTTACCGGGCTGAGAACTGGTTCTCGCATAGGACTTACGATTCATAATCGCATTAATCAAAGACGATTTTCCTACATTACTTTTACCTGCGAAAGCAAATTCTGGCAGGGTATTTTCCGGCAGTTTACTTGTAATACCAATGACTGTTTCCAAATTAACGCTTTTTATTTTCACCTGTCTTCTTTCCTTTCTCCACGCTCTTCGTAAAAGCTGTTTTCAATACATCTTCCATGGTTTCTGCATAAACCACTTCCATACCTTCCGTGATTTCTGCTTCCAATCTTACCACATCACGTTCGTTTTCCTTCGGAACAATCACTTTGGTAATGCCCGCGGTTTTCGCCGCAAGAATCTTCTCTTTCACCCCACCGATGGGAAGAACACGACCACGCAAAGTAATTTCCCCGGTCATGGCAAGATTTGCATATACCGGAATTTCGGTGATTGCTGATAATACAGCTGTTGCCATAGTAATTCCGGCGGAAGGTCCGTCCTTAGGCACTGCTCCTTCCGGAATATGAATATGGATATCTTTCTTCTTAAAAAAGTCAGAATTAATTTTATAATCATCGGCAACGGAACGGATATAACTGATACCCGTAGCCGCAGACTCTTTCATAACATCACCTAAACGGCCGGTCAGTTCTACAACACCTTTTCCCGGCATAATATTAACTTCAATCTGTAATGTATCTCCACCTACTGCGGTCCATGCAAGTCCGCGTACAATACCAATTTCGTCTTTTTCATTCTTTTCATCCGGACGGAATTTAGGCTTACCAAGAAATTCTTCCAGATTTTTATCCGTAATACGAACGCTGGTCTTCTCGCCTTTTACAATCATTTTGGCCACCTTACGGCAAAGTTCACCGATTTTACGCTCTAACTCACGGACGCCGGCTTCTCTTGTATACAAAAGAATCAAATCAGTCAATCCCTGAGGGGTGATGCTTAAATTCTTTCTTGTCAAACCGTTATTCTTTAAGGCACGCCCCCACAAATGCTCTTTGGCAATATGGAACTTCTCCTGGACGGTATAACTACTTAATTCAATGATTTCCATACGGTCAAGTAAAGGTCTTGGAATATCCGATACAGAGTTAGCCGTTGCAAGGAATAACACTTTGGACAAATCCAAAGGAATTTCTACGTAATGATCCCTAAAAGCCTGATTTTGTTTAGAATCCAACACCTCCAGCAATGCGGAAGACGGATCGCCTTTGTAATCATTGCTTAACTTATCAATTTCATCCAAAAGAATCAACGGATTATTCACACCCGCATTCTTCAATGCAGTAGCAATTCGACCGGGCATAGCACCTACGTAGGTCCTTCTGTGACCGCGGATTTCAGCCTCATCGCGGACACCACCCAAACAAATTCTTACATATTCCTTCTTCAAAGACTCCGCTACCGAACGGGCAATTGAAGTCTTACCGGTTCCCGGCGGTCCTACCAAACATACAATAGGACTTTCACCTTCACTGGTCAATGTTCGCACCGCAAGAAACTCAAGAATTCGCTCCTTCACCTGAGTCAGACCATAGTGGTCACGGTTTAAAATCTTTTCCGCACGATGAATGTCAGCATTGTCTTTCGAAGATTTATTCCAAGGCAATTCCAAAAGCGTTTCAATGTACGCTCTTTGAACCGCACTCTCAGAACTGCTTCCGTTTAAACTCTTAAAACGATTAATTTCCTTTTGAATCTTTTCTTTGACCGCATCGTCAGCATCCAAGCTCTTTAAACTTTCCGCAAAACTGTCCGCATCCGAAATACTATCATCTTCGCCCAATTCTTTTCTAATCATATTCATCTGTTCACGAAGCATATAATCTTTCTGATGCTTATTGACTTGCTGTTTCAGTTTACCGCTTAAGTCCTGACGTATGCGTAACACATCGACTTCATTAGTCAATTTCTCCAACACAACTTTGAACAGCACTTCTTCTTCGTAATTCTCCAAGAATTCCTGACGAATCTGATGTTCAAAAGGCAAGTGATTGATACATACCTGAATCAATTCCGAAAGGTTAAAGGACTCTGCCAACGTAATTGGTACAATCTTCGGAACATTTGGCTGATATAGAAGGTACTCCTGCATACACTCTTTCAGGATCCGCACACGTGCCTCCTCTTCAGCGCTTTCCCAAAGTCCTCTCTGCAAAAACTGTACTTCTACTTCAGCCAGTAAATATTTCTCCTGCTCATCATCAACAGATAAAAGACGTCCTCTTGACTCACCCTGAACCAAAACACGAATGACTTTATTCGGAAGGGTCAATACCTGCTTCACACTGGCGATGCATCCCATTTCATATAAATCATCTTTTACCGGTTCTTCCGTATCCACATGCTTCTGAGACACCAAAAACAGTCTGTTGCCGCCTTTGGTTGCTCTCTCAAGCGCAGTAATAGACTTCTTTCTGTTCAAATCAATATGTGCCATCATTCCCGGCAAAACCGTCATCTTACGTAACGGAATCGCCGGCATCCAATCTGTCAACTCAACAGATTGCATACTACTTACATTATTTATATCATTTTTTTTATTAATATCATTCATAATCAAAAAACGCCGCCCTTCTTCGCATTCGTCTTTGTCATTGATGGGATGAGGAAAAAATAATTCAAAGGAAGGTGCTTTTGACGCCGTCGGTACTTGGGTTCTGTCTTTTAGAACCTTATGTACCGCTACGTGTGTCAAGCAGCGAAAGCGTGCCTGACGTGAATTATCTTTTCCTTATCCCCTCACTCTAAAAAACGCCGCCAAGAATGGCGGCGTTTCCCTTAAGCTCTTTTTCTGGTTGTTTTTTTCTTCGGTTCTTCCAATTCAATATGTTTCTCAATCGGTGCACTTTCACCAAGAACTGCTTCTTTGGTTACAATACACTCTGTCATAGTCTCGTCGGAAGGAATACGGAACATCAAATCCATCATCGTTTTTTCCATAATAGAACGAAGTCCTCTCGCACCGGTTTTACGCTCATGCGCTTCTTTTGCAATTTCACGAATTGCCTCTTCTTCAAACTCTAACTGTACATTGTCTAATTCGAACAACGCTTTATACTGCTTCACCAATGCATTCTTCGGTTCCGTCATAATACGCACCAATGCTTCCTCATCTAATCCTTCCAAAGAAACATTGATGGGCACACGGCCAATAAACTCCGGAATTAAACCGAATTTTACAAGGTCCTGAGGCGTTACTTCTTTGAGAAGTTCACTCAGTGACTTATCAGTATTCTCGCTGATGGTAGAATTAAAACCGATGGATTTACGGTTCAATCTCTTCTCCACAATTTTATCCAAACCATCAAATGCGCCACCGCAAATAAATAAAATATTGCTGGTATCAATCTGAATTAATTCCTGATGAGGGTGCTTTCTTCCGCCCTGAGGGGGAACAGACGCAACAGTACCCTCAATAATTTTGAGAAGTGCCTGCTGCACACCTTCACCGGATACGTCTCTTGTAATGGATACGTTTTCACTCTTCTTGGTAATTTTATCGATTTCATCGATATAAACAATACCGTATTGCGCACGCTCCACTTCATAATCTGCCGCCTGAATCAACTTCAACAGAATATTCTCGACGTCTTCACCTACGTAGCCGGCCTCTGTCAATGTAGTTGCATCTGCAATTGCAAACGGTACATTAATGATTTTGGCCAATGTCTGTGCCAGATAAGTCTTACCGGAACCGGTAGGTCCTATCATAATAATGTTGCTCTTCTGCAATTCAACGCCCAAATCCTTGGGTGCCATAATTCTCTTATAATGATTATATACCGCAACAGAAAGAACCTTCTTAGCCTCTTCCTGGCCGATTACATAATCATCGAGGAAATTCTTAATCTCAATTGGTTTTAATAAATTAAAATCAAAATCCGCAGCATCGTATTCGAATTCTTCCAATTCTTCTGTTACGATATCGTTGCAAATTTCCACACATTCATCACAAATGTAAATGCCGGAAGGACCTGCAACCATTTTACGAACCTGTTCTTGAGTTTTCCCACAGAAAGAACATTTAATTTTATCGTCCGAACGCTTTCCTGCCATTCTAAGCCTCCAAATTTAAAAGATTTACTTTTCTTCCTGTTCACTACGTGAAGTAATAACACAGTCAATCAATCCGTATTCTTTTGCTTCTTCTGCAGTTTTCCAATTATCGCGCTCTGTGTCGGCCGCAACCACCTCTAAAGGCTGGCCTGTGTTTGCCGCAAGAATTTTATTCAAACGCTCTTTTGTCTGTAAAATATGCTTTGCCGCAATTTCAATTTCGGTAGCCTGGCCCTGCGCACCGCCAAGTGGCTGATGAATCATAATTTCAGCATTGGGAAGCGCATATCTCTTGCCTTTGGTTCCGCCGGCAAGCAAGAATGCTCCCATAGATGCTGCCATACCGATACAAATTGTGGAAACATCACATTTGATGTACTGCATAGTATCATAAATTGCCCATCCTGCAGTTACCGAACCACCGGGGCTGTTAATATAAAGCTGGATATCCTTGTCCGGATCTTCCGCTTCCAAAAACAATAACTGTGCAACCACAAGTCCTGCGGTTACTTCATTTACTTCTTCCCCAAGGAAGATAATACGATCTTTTAAAAGTCTGGAATAAATATCATAGGATCTTTCTCCACGGCCTGTCTGTTCAATGACGTAAGGTACTAAGCTCATTTGAATTCCTCCTGTTTCTAGATTTCATTCTCAGTTACTTCACTGAATTATTTTTCTTTTGCGTTAGCTACAACGAATTCAACAGCCTTCTGGATAGCCATATCCTTCTTCATTTCAACTGCTCTTTCGTCGTCCATGATTTCCTTAATCTGCTCAACTTCCATCTTGTAAGCTTCCGCCATGTTAGCAAGTTCTTCTTCGTATTCTGCATCACTTACTTCGATCTTTTCAGCTTCTACAACAGCTTCCAATACAAGTCTTGACTGAATTCTCTTTTCAGCCTGAGGTTTTACCTGTTCCATCATAGCTGCAGCTGTCATACCTGTAAACTGGCTGTACTGTTCCATGCTAAGCCCCTGCATAGCAAGTCTCTGTGCAAATTCATCTACCATCTGTCTCTGCTGTGTAGCAATCATAGCTTCAGGAATTTCCATTTCAGCGTCTGCAATAATTGCCTCTACAACAGCTTCTTCTTTCGCGTTCTTAGCGTCAGCTTCTTTCTTTTCTTCGAGATTCTTCTTAACGCTTTCCTTGTACTCTGCAAATGTATCGTATGCACTTACTTCTTCTGCGAATTCATCATCAAGTTCAGGTAACTGATTTTCTTTAATTTCTTTAATTGTAACTTTAAATAATGCGGGCTTGCCCTTTAATTCTTCTGCATGGTAATCTTCGGGGAAAGTAACGTTTACTTCTACTTCGTCATTGATTGACTTACCGATTAACTGTTCTTCAAAAGTATCAATGAAAGAGTGTGAACCGATAGTCAAAGGATAGTTTTCACCCTTGCCGCCTTCAAAAGCAACACCGTCAACAAATCCTTCGAAGTCGATTACTGTTGTATCGCCGTCCTTGATAGGTCTGTCTTCTACAGATACTGTTCTTGCGCTGTTCTTTCTTTCAGTTTCGATTGCTTCGTTTACTTCTTCTTCAGTCACTTCTACGGCAACCTTGTCAACCTTGATTCCTTTGTACTTACCTAATTTCACTTCAGGCTTTAATGCAACTTCTGCTGTGAAGATAAAAGGCTTGCCTGCTTCGATCTGTGTTACTTCAATCTTGGGTGCAGATACGATTTCTTCTTCACACTCGTCATATGCTTTCTCGTATGCTTCGGGAATTACTTCGTTTGCAGCATCTTCGAAGAATACTTCCTTACCGTACATCTGCTCGATCATCTTACGGGGCACCTTACCCTTACGGAATCCGGGCACCTCGATTTTACCTTTGTTCTTCTGATATGCTACTTCTACTGCTTTTTCAAAATCTTCCACTGAAACTTCAATAGTAAGCTTTGCCATATTCTTGTCTAATTTTTCGATTGTGAAACTCATTTTTTATTTCCTCCTTATATGTATCGCACCTCGTGCGAATCCATTTCTAAAATTGATAAAAGACCATATTTACAGTCATTATACGATTATAGCACAAACATTTTTAAAAGAAAAGCAAAAAATTGCGTTTCAACTACGGATTGAAAGAAACCGCTAAAAATTTCCAACATAATTCATTTGATTGCGGTCATACTAACATCAAGATAAGTGATAACTTATCTGAAACTATAAACTAAGATAAAATTTGGAGGAAAACACTATGTCAAAAAACAATAGCAATTCAAGCTCAACAGCTAAAACACACAAAGCAGCTTTAGATCGTTTTAAAACTGAAGTTGCAAGCGAATTAGGTATCAACTTAAAGGAAGGTTACAATGGTGACCTTACTTCTAAAGAAGCCGGTTCTATCGGTGGCGAAATGGTTCGTAGAATGATCCAGCGTCAGGAAGAATCTATGCAGTAATATAGCTGAATAAGCTTCCTTTTATGCACCCAAGGGTTCTACATAGGACTCTTTCGTGCAAAAAGCAAAATGCACTTAAGCGGATGCAAATGCCCTTGGGTGCATTTTGCATTTCATTCTTTTTACATTCCATGAGTTCTAACTTGCGCATTCCAATCTGCAAATCCCTTCATACTATTCATTTCAACAAAGATATCCATTGCTTTTTTCCAATAAATGCATTATAATGTAGGCATAGAATTAGGGGAATACCATTTTAGTTCAAAGGGAAACAGAATGGATTGAAAGGACGTGAGCTTATGGATATCGCAGGATTATCAATGGCAATGGCACAGAATAATATCGGAACCAAAGTCGGTATGGCTGTTTTAGACAAGGCAATGAATACTGCCGAAGTGCAGGGTGCACAGCTTGTTCAGATGATTGACGGTGTAGCAATGCAGCATTCCGTACAGCCTCATCTCGGCGGGAACATTGATATTTCAGTTTAACAAAACATATTATAAAAAACGGAAGAGTTTTTCTCTTCCGTTTTTTTTTGCGCATTTAATAAATAATTCCTTTTGCAATTTCTTTGCTATTTTCTTCACCCAACAAAAGTTCCACAATCTTTAAGCCAAAGTCAATTGCGCAACCCATACCCCGGGAAGTAATGATTGTGCCATCCACGCACACCGGTTCCATAGACACGTTTGCGCCTTTTAAATCTTTCTCAAAGCCCGGATAACAGCAAGCGGTTCTTCCGTTTAAAATGCCCTTATGTCCGAAGATGCTGGGTGCTGCACAGATTGCCGCAAGCCACTTATCCTGCTGATAAAATGCATCCACCTGAGTCATTAAAACTTCACAAGCTTCCAAGTTTAAAGTCCCCGGCATTCCTCCCGGCAAAACCAACATATCATATTCGGTAAAATTAAGCTGGTTAATAATTTTATCCGTTTCCACTACAATTCCGTGAGAACCGATTGCTCTTTTTTCACCGGTAATGGATACCATATCAATATCCACGTGAACACGTCTCAATAAATCCACTACAGTTAAAGCCTCGATTTCTTCAAAGCCGGTTGCAAGAAAAATTGCTACTTTTGCCATGCCTTCGTTTCCTTTCTTTGTGGTTGCATACCTTTTACAGCATTCTATTCTTTGGTTACATTGATTGTTTTATTTTTAATAAAAGATTTGCGCCATAGGTGATTCCGGTGAAAGAATCAAGGTCTTATCTTCACCCTGTAACGCTTCCTTGGCTGCATCAAGACTTCTTACATATGCATAAAAGTCTGCCCTGCTCTCATCGGAATAAGCTTCCGAAAGAATACGCATATATTCCGCTTCACCTTCCGCACGTAAAATTTCCGCTTCCTTCTCAGCCTCGGAAATCATAATTGCAACTTCCTTGTCTGTCTGGTTTCTGATTTTTTGCGCTTCCGCCTGTCCCTGTGCAATGTGAGTTGCAGCAATATTGTCACGCTCTGAAATCATACGCTCATAAACCGCTTCCTTGTTATCGTTGGGCAGGTCTAACTTAATCGTTTCCACCTCAAGAATTGCAATTCCGTACTGTTCCATAGAGCTACCGATGTTATTAATAATTGCATCCTGCAGCATATCACTTCGGCCGGAAATTACCTGTTCCTGAGTCATACTACTGATTACGCTCTTGGTTGCATTGTAAACCACCGTATCAATACGGCTTTCTGCGTTTCCTACGGAAGAATTCAAAGTCTGTGAGAATTTTAACGCATCCGTAATCTCCCAAAGAACATAACAGTCACAAATCATAGTCTTTTTATCTCCGGTAATAACATCCGAAGGTGCCAAATCATATAAAAGTATTTCTTTCGGCAGTGTATAAACGCTTTCAACAAAAGGAATCTTAAAACTCAAGCCCGCCTCGTCAATTACGCGGTCTACCTTGCCAAACTGCTTAATTAATGTGTATTCATTTTCCTGTGTCACTACGATAGAAGAACCGAGAGTAATAATTAACAAAAAGGTTACAATCGTAATCACTACAGCAATAATGCCTTTTTTCATTATCCTCTCCTCCTATCCTTCATTATTTCCCGTTGTGTAGGGACTTGATGTAATATTACCGAACAAAGGTGCTACCGGTACAACAGTCTGGGTCTCACCGTTACCGCTTTCGATAATTACCGTAAGGTCCGGTAATACCTCTTCCATTGTTTCATAGAACATACGCTGTTGCGTTAATTCGGGATATTTTACGTATTCTGCATACATAGCATCAAAGCGTGCCACCTGGGCAGTTGCTTCATTAATACGCTCTGTTTTATCCGCTTCTGCCTCCTGCACAATTCTGTCTGCCTCAGCCTGGGCTGCAGGAATCTGCTCGTTACGATACTTGTTTGCATTGTTTACGGCAGTTTCGCTTTCCTGTTTAGCAGTTTCTACGGCTTTAAATGCCTGCATAACTGCCTCCGTAGGCGGTTCTGCATCCTGAATGGTAATATTCACTAACTGGATACCGATATCACGTTCTTCAAGCTTCTGAATAATCATTTCCTTAATCTGCGCCTGAATTTCGTTTTTACCGGTAGTCAAAACACTGTCCACCTCATAACTGCCGATTACGTTACGGATACAGGACTGCGAAATTTTCTTAAGGATCTCCACCGGTTCTTCCGACGCATACAATGCTTTCACAGGGTCGGATACGCGGTATTCCACAAAGAAATCCACGTTAACAAAGTTATAATCCGATGTAATCATCAAGGACTCATCTTCCGTTGTAGCATTCGTATCCGAAGCGTAACCGATGGAAAATCCCTGGATTGTAGTATTTACCTTTTTTACCTGTTGGATAAAAGGAATTTTAAAATGCAAGCCGGCCTCGGTTACCGCTTCTGCCTTACCGAAAGTTACCAAAACAGCCTGTTCCTGCTCACGAATGGTGTAAGTACTTTGTGACACCAGAATCGCAAGCACAATCACTGCTACAACGGCAAACATAATCTTACCGATGCCCTTCGGCATTTTAATATCATTTTTCTTTTTACCTTTGGATTTACCATCGCTGGTAAAACGCTCAAATACGTTTTCGTCTGCCATTTTTTACCTCTTACATATTTTCATTTACGTATATCTGTACACGGCTCTGAATAATGTCAGCTGCCTGTTCTGCAGTCTTCTGTCCCGCAAAGAACGGCGCCGCTTCTTCCGCGATAATATCACTGATGGAAGAATCGTAATAATACAACTTATCTACGGACAATGTATACTCTTTTAATTCCTGTGCACGTTCAGCGCTTAAGGGCTGGATAATGATTTCCTGATCGCCAATCCAATAGGTTTCATCATACTCAACCTTATTGCCGTCATCATCAATCCAGTAAGGTCTCTGCTGCGCCTGCTCCAATCTCTCATCCATTACCTTAAGATTTAAGGGTGCACCATAGTCAATTTCCTTCTGGCCTTCATAGGTATAGAACTGTCTCATAAACTGCCAAGCTTCTTCCGGATGCTCACAGTCATTGGAAATCGCCATCTGGAAATAGGGATAAATTGCACCGGTATTTCCCGAGTTTCCGGGGAAGCCAACCAATGCCACATCTTCTCCGAAAACACCCTGCTCGGTCCATGCCATATTGTTAAAATATCCTACTGTATAATATGCCAATAACGCTTTGTTATCTCTGATTGCAGTTTCAGACTCCATCCAATAATTATCGTCCATACTTTCCCAATCAATCTCTTCGGGATACTGCTTTGCATATTCCAACAATTCATAAAATGCAGGTGTATTAAAGTCACACTTACCTGTTTTTAAATCTAGGAACTCTGAATAATTCATTTCCATTGCATAGTAAAGTACATCATTTCTTGTAGCATCACGGAATGCCAAAGTACCGTACTTCTGCTCAAGCTGGCGCAATTCTGCCAAAGTAATGGTTTCGCCGTTTGGTACAAGCGACTTCTTCATTGCCATTGTACTGATGGTAAAAGCACCTGTTAAAATATAAGTATCGTCGCCTCTGGAACCTAATGCCAAAACGTTAGGAGCCATATCTTCTTTGCTTACATCCGGATCAGCTTCAATATAAGGATTTAAGTTAAGGAACACACCCTTATCCATAAAACTGTCTACAGGCATACCGCTGTTAATCACAATGATATCCGGTGCATTAGACGTAATAATGTCATTGTTAAACATTTTCTGTCCTGCATTCCAGTCAGCCTCATTGTTATACTCGTAATACTCAATCATTCGGATGCGGTACTTGTCACTTGCCTTGTTAAAAGCAATTACCTTACTGCGGATTTCATAGTCTGTATAAACCATACCCATGGTAATGATGATTTTATCCACTACTTCCTCGGGGGGCACTTTCTCTAAGAAAGAAACGGATGCTTCCCAAGTCTCAGGATCATTTACCACTGCAACAATGCGTGTTTCATCAATGGGTACACAATAATTTACGAAATTATAATCAATATCTGAATCTACATAATCCAGGATCTTCTTGTTCTCTTTGCTATCGAAATCGTAGGTATATACACCCTTATCGGTAGTATAATACATATCATGTCCGGCACCCGGTCTTACGCCACCCCAGAATTCTTCCGGTGCTTCTATCGCGGGACCGATTTTTACCTGCTGGGTATCAACCATATGGAAGGTACTTTCTGAAGATTCTCCGCCTTCTGTCCAAATGTATACATAAGGTACGCCATCTGAAGATACGAAGAAACTTTCTACCCACTGATTGTCGCTGAATGCCACCTGGCCAACCTTCTGTAAAGAAGAATTTAATACAATTAAAGTACGGTCTGATAAAAGACAAATATCGCCGTTTGCTGCAATACCCATACCATAGATGCCATAATACTCATCTGATTTAATTCCCAAATCCAACTCTTCACGGCTCACAAGTTCGCCCGATTTAGAATATACATTCATATACAAATGTGTTTCATATGTATAGTTCTCAGGGTCGCTGTAATCTTCTTCCGTATGCTCGGTTACAATTACATAATTTCCTGTACTCGGGTCAATAGATATACCGCAACTGTATTCCTTTTCCGGAAGGTCAATAGATGTTACCGACATTCCGGTTCCGCCAAAGGATACTCTGCCTAAGTTTAACTTATAATAAAAACTGTAGTTATCCTCAGGAATATATTCAACTTCAGGCATAGGCATCATAGGATCATCTACAATTACCACCGAGTCCACGCCTTCTCCCTCGGTTGCAACATCCTCAGTAATCGCACCCTCTTCTTCAGGCATTTCTTCCTCAACTGGTGTCTCCGGCACTTCTCCGGTCATATCTTCTTCATAAGGTACGGCCTCACCACCGGGCATCACATCTCCACCCTCTTCTCCATAAACATCCACATACTCGGACCATACCACAATGACCTCCTCGCCATCCACGAGAACATTGTCAAACCATTCCGCCTCCGGATTAACACTGCCGATTTCCTTAAAAACGGCTTCTTTCGCGTTGGCAGAATCTGAAGCCTGTGCCAGTGCATCGCTGGCATCACCTCCATTGCCTTTTCCAAAGCAGGCAGTCATGGAAACCACCATAACGGTTGCCAAAGCCATGCAAATTGCTTTTTTTAACTTTCCTTTCATCATAATTCCTCCTCTTACTTTTTATATTTTACACCCAAATCAAACAAACAGCTTCCGAAACATAAGCATACATCTATTCATCAATATATGTATTCTGCTCCTGCTCCTTTCGCGCTTTCCTTTTCGCCTTGGCACGCTTCTTTGCCCCGCGGAATTTCTCACTTATAAAATCCCCTATTTTGACAAAGGTCTGCGCGGTAGGTTTATGTCTGATTACCCAAATCATACCCTTTATTCCCCAATAAATCAAGAGAATACCCGCAAGCACCACCTGCCAAAGGGCCACTTCCATCATCTGTTCTTCCTTATATCGGGCCAAATTTTCCCAGAAAGGCAGTACAATATCGTCGGTCTTCATACTTCTTGCAGCACGCTCTTTCCAAACGTTGTACAATGAAATATACGAAAAACGATTGGAATTTTCAACCATTTTCACCATTTCTTCAGAACTTAAATTAATTTCAAGCATCCGGTCCATTGCAAAACCTTCAACGGGATTTGGCATTACAACTTCATAACAGGTAACAGAAGCCGATTTCATGGCATTTAATGTGCTAAAAGACACATAAACTGTCGTATCTTCACTGCCTGCCAAGGTTTCCAAATCTCCCTGCGGCCGCTCATAAACCCCTGCCACGCGATAAGGCAAACCTCCAATGGTCACAGTTTTACCGGCAATATCATTGGAACCGAACAACTGCCACGCAGCCTCTTCATCCAAAAGAATCGCATCCTGCATCAAATCGTTACCGCTAAAATACATTCCGCCCTTCAGCTTAACCGGATGAAACATAAAGAAGTCTCCACCGATGCCAATAGCCGTGGCCTGTATGCTTTTTTTATCGCTTTGTATGGAAATCGTCCCCTGGGCCGAATAAGCGTCAATATACAATCTCGCATTTGCCGTATTCGGCTCAATTGCCAGTTCCTGCAACTTTTTACTCAGAAGATAACGCATCTCTTCAATACTGTCTTCCGTCATAAAAGCATCCTGCGAATAGAAGCAACTGATTTGCGCCACGTCCTTTTTCATCGACCAGCGTTTGGCCATCAATTGGTCTTCCAGGGAATTCTTGCCGACCTGCAACACTATTCCCAGGACAGCCACCGTTATCAGCATTATAAAAGTCAGAAACAATACAATGGTTTTAAAAAGTCCGATTTGCATCAAGCGTTCTTTAATTCGAAAAAACACTTCTTTTATCATTAATTCATCTCCTCGGATAAACGAACCTGATCACCGGATTCTATGGGTTTAGTCGATGTTGTAATAACATATTCGTAACCATACAAGCCTGCTTTAATTGCAGTCTGGGTATCATCGCTTGCAATGACTTCCACATCCACACGCTGTGCCACATAACGGTTACCAAAGGGCGCAAACTTGGATTCCACAATCAAGATAAACTTGCCGTTATTGTCTTCACGAATTGCGCTGTTAGGCACAATCAAATCATAGTTAACACTTCTCTGTCCGATTGCAACACTCAAGGACTGTCCGGGCACCAAGGAATCACCGGTCAACTGGAACTCAAGCACCTTATTCTGTCCGGGATTTGTCTTATCATTACGGATTGCTATCAAAGACGCAGTCACATCATCATAATACCATGCATTCTGCAATTCCACAGGGTCACCCACTTTAACGGTAGATGCTTGCTTGTTAGGTACGGAAAGCGTCATGGTATAACCCTTGCCTTCAATCTGGATAACTGCTGCCGGTTCCCCTGCCACCGTGGTTTCACCTGCTGTATAAGAAAGACTTGTTACGGTTCCCGATACAGGTGCCGTAATGGCTCCGCCAACTGAATCCGCCTCTAATTTAGCGATTTCCGCTTTTTTATCTTTAATTGCCTGATATGCATCGGCAATATCCATCTTTGTAAGAATTTCTGCAAGCATTTCATCTTTTTCTTTGATTGCATTCTCGAGATTAATCTGCGCTGCGGACAAAACGTTATTCGCACCTACTTTTTCTTTTTCCAATGCAGCAATCTGATTGGCAATATCTGCGCTTCCTGTCTTTAATTCCAACGCCACTCTCGCATTGGATACTGCAGCCTCAAGCTTTGCTACGTTATCCTGCTCCTGATAAAGTTTAGTTGCTGCATCAATTTTACTTTGGTCTGTATCCGGCAAATCTTTGACCGCATCATAGGCATTCTGCGCTTGGGCAAGTGTTGCCTTTCCGTTGTTTAAGTTAATCTCTGCCTGTGCCAAAGCCTTGCTCTCTGCGCTTGCATCCACCTTAGAAGAAGCCAAGGTATCAATTCTGGCCTGAAGGGCATTTACATTAGCCTGATATACATTCACCGTATGCTGTAATTCTGCAATTTTCGCATCAGCAGCTTCGAGACGTGCCTGGCTCTGGGTTACGCTTTCCACCAATCCGTTTTCAATTTCCGTAACTTCTGCTCTGGTAAGTCCACCGTTTAAAATCGCTTTATCGTATGCAAGCTGCGCTGCCGCAAGTTCTTCCCTTGCAGTCTCAAGTTCGGCGCTTTCCCTATCTTCCAAATAGTAAAGCACATCACCTTTTTCCACGTAAGACTCAGCCTTTACCGCCACCGAAGAAATCACTCTGGATTCGTTTACCACCACATTATAAGGATCTACCGCTTCCACGGTACCCGTACCGCGAATCTGGGCAGAAATCGAACCGCTCTCCACATAGCGGGTTGCTACCTGGGGCAGTGAATAATTCATAATTGTATTGGAAAAGAAAGTCAGAATCAGCATAATCGTCAAAAAGATAATCGCGATATTTTTAATCCACTCTCTTTTACGGCTTCCTTTATTTTCATTCTCTATTGCTACCATTACTTTTCCTCCGTTATCCTTTTACTCCGCCCTGGTAGGTAATGCCCTCTACCAGATAATCTTCGCCATATAAAAATACCAGCAAGCTGGGCACCATATATACGGTTGCCACTGCGAACGCCAGACCGATTTCCCCTGCATTAATCTTTGACAAAAAGATTGATAAGGGGTGCAAGTCCGCATTGGTCAATAAAATCAGCGGTTGCTCTACCATATTCCAGAAATCAATAAAAACAAGAATTGCTACCGAGTACAGGGCACCCTTACATAAAGGCAGACAAATATGCCTGAAAATCTGCCATTCCCCGGCGCCGTCCACTCTTGCCGCCTCGATAATCGAACTTGGAATTCGCTTCATATACTTGGTCAGCAGATACACCGCAAAGGGTGAAAATATACCCGGCATCCAAATCGCCCATCTGGTATCAATAATGCCAAGCCAGTCTGCCACCAGAAAGTTTGGCACCAGCGTAACCTGGTAAGGCATCAGTGTCACGATAATATACAAAAAGAAAATAATCTCCTTCAATCGCCCCTTATACCTCATAAAAGCATAGGACGCAAGCATCGCCACCACCAGCTGGAACACTACAATTACCACTGTATAAATCACTGAGTTCCAGAACTTAAACAAATACTCCGGACTTTTCAAAAGTACGGTTATGTACTGCTGAAAGGTAACCATATCCGGAACGAATTTCAAATTTACCGTCTCCGCCACGAATACCTTACCGCCGTTGTCTGTGGTTTCGAATATTTTACCGTAGTTTGCCGATATTTCCGACTGACTCATAAAAGAATTGGTTATGGTCAATACCGTGGGCAAAAGGAATAATATCGCAAATATGGTTGCAATCGTAGTAAGCACTACGGTTCGTACAACTTTTTTAAACTTTTTCCAGCCTTTCTTTTCGCCGGAATATTTACCGAATCTTCCCATATAATTTTCCTGATTTTCTTTACAACTTTTATTTCCCGATCACAAATCGATATCGCTTTACTCTTCCATATCCTTACCGAAATAGTTCTCTGCAAGATACAATCCGCCGATAATTACCACCATCACCGCCGCCATAATAATCGCCGCAGACGAAAGTTTCTGATAATCCAACTGCCGGAAGGTATTATTCATAAAGTGCTGCAAGGTATACAGACTGTCGTAAGGGTAATCCCCCGTCAGCAAATAGACCTCTCGAAACACCTTAAAAGAACTAATCAAAGACATAATCGTAACAAACAAAATCGTGGGTGAAAGGTATCTGATTTTAATATGCCAGAACATCTTCCACGCCGAATTGCTTTCCAGCAAAGCAACCTCCATCGCTTCCCTTGGTATGGTTCCCAGAGCCGCCAGAAAAAGAATCATATTGTATCCGAGATTTTTCCAAAGGAATAAAAGCAATACTACCAAGGGGGCCCAATCTGACTTAAACCAGTCAATCTGACTTCCGCCAAACCATTCCACCACTACGTTGATAACACCGTTGTAGTTAAACAGCACCTGGAACACCAGAATAATGGACGCTACCGGCACCATCATAGGGCTTAAGTATATAGACCTGAATTTGCTTGCAAAAGGAATTCTCTCATCCAGCAAAAATGCCATTAAAAGCGAAATAATCACTGCTAACGGAACCGCTACCAGTGAAAATTTAAGGGTATTCCAAGCAGCCAGTTGAAAGGCCTGGTTCTGGAATACATTGATAAAATTGTCAAGGAAAACAAAGCGCTTGCTGATGGGGTTATCTACAAGTGCATAAAAGATTACCACAAGGAAGGGTATTGCATAAAATACCGATACACCACCAAGACTGGGTGCTAAAAATGCACCCAGTTTGGCTCTTGTTTTCCATATTCTTTTTGTTGCTTTTTTACGAGGTGCGGAAGCCTTTTTCACTTTCGCTTCCGAAGTCTTCTTACTCATGACTTCCCCTCCGTTTCTAATATTACATATTTTTGTAACTACCAGGGCCTCATTCGCAAAATCGGTTCTGAATCGTTACATATTCTCTTTCAGATAAATATCCACACGGCTCTGGATAATGTCCGCAACCTCATCAACACTCTTCTGGCCTTCAAAGTAAGGCTTCACTTCTTCTTCAATGATAGCCATAATCGCCGTATCCTGATACTGCAATTCATCTGCCTTCTCTAAAATTGCAAGGAAGCCTTCCACATCTTCATCCGTTGCACTTTCAATTTCAATATTTACATCGTCCCAACCGTATCCGTGGGTTCCTTCCATATGCTGTGCTTCATAGATGAAGTTGTCAAGGCCGGCCTGCGTAACAGGAATACCCCAACGATGCTGTCCGGTTAAATATTCTTCACTGACAAAGGTTTTCGCAAACTGCCATGCAATATCCTTATGCTCGCACTGCTCTGTAATGGCAATTGCACATCCGCTGGGAATGATGCGAATACCATCTTCGTCTTCGCCTGCATATCCAAGTACTGTAATATCTTCACCAAATACGAATTTATGGAACTGATAATCAGGCATCTGCTGCATATTCATATTATAAAAGATTACTTTGTCTTCTTTTAACAGTGCCGGAAGACTTTCGCCCTCTTCCCAAACGATATCTACGGGCTGTTCTTTCGCATAAGCAAGCACTTCCTTAAACTCATCGGAATTGAAATTGCACTCACCGGTTTCATAATTCACATAAGCCGTCATGTTATTATAAACCATGTTGTACATCACTTCACCCTGATAGGAATAATAGAATAATTGCACATCTTCAGGTAGTTCTTTTTCCATTTCCAATAACATAGCAGGGGTCAAAGCCGTAGAACCTTCTGCAAACTTTTCTTTCACCCAAACGCCGCTGATACCGATTGTAGAAGGAAGTACATATAAGGAACCATCTACTTCATAGGCTTCTCTCACATTCTCAAGAAGTTCTTCCTTTGCAAATGTAGCGTCAGCCTCCATCAAAGGATAAAGGTCTGTAATGATTCCTTTTGCTGCCCAATTACGCCAAGGTATATTCAGCGAACTCATATCAATCATATCAGGCACATTGCCTGCCACGATATCATTCTGCAAATTTGTGATGGAAGCTTCCCAATCCCAATCATCTGTACTATAATCTATAACCTTGATACGATATTCTTCATTATTTCGATTAAAATTAATTACCGCATCATTTAAATCCTGATTTGCATAAACGGTTGCAATAGTTAATTCGGTGCGTTCTTTGATTGTAGACGGGTCTACCGGTTTGGCAATAAACAAACCATCTGTATCTACACCGTAATCATAATAAGACATTAAATAGCTGCCGTCGCCCATAGGATATACGCGCTGAAGATAATCTGCATTGATATCCATATCCATGACGTCCATAACCACTTTAATTTCTCCGGTCACCACATCACAGGAACAAAGTTCGTTTCCGTTCACGTAAAGAACCGTGTCTCCGGGCCCCGGCCAAACTTGTGTGGAACCACTACTTTTATTAGTACTGATTGGTGTTCCAACCTTTTTGGCAGCCACATCTACAACCGCAATATCAACGCCCATATTTCCCCAGTAGGAAGTAACAAGTTTACCGCTTCCGGTCATACATAATCCGTCAAATGGATTGTTGCTGGTAATTTCACCGGTTTGTACCAAATCCGGCGAATAAATTTTAAGGGGTTGCTCCCAGCTTCCGATCAGATAATTTCCTTCACTGTCTTTATAAAAATGTGAAATATAGAAATCTTCATCCAGTTTCAGTTTCGCAGACGCTTCTTCCGAAGAAAGAAGCCCGCCTGTGACATCATACTTATTCATATACACTTCTCTTGAGAGAAGATTCCATTCATCATCATATTCTTCCTTGCTTTCAATGGTCTCAAGGCTTCCGTCTTCATTGAAAAAAGAAGAACTCAAATATCCACCGTTGGCAGTTGCCAAAACCGTTTCTGTAGAACTTGCATCAGCCAAATTGTAATTCACCAATTTATACTGTGTACTTTCTTCCCCGTAATTCGCAGTCAACATATGTAACACACCGTCAATTTCTTTCAGATTAACAATGTCGCCTACATCTTTTACATCCAGATAATCCGCGACATACACCACGTCCGATGCATTACCTTCTTTTCCACTGTTTGCCGTGGTTTCGCCATCTTTACCACAGCCCACAAGCCCAAGCACCATAGCCACGCTTAATGTAAGGGCTGTAAGACTGCGATTGTTAAAAAGACTGAATTTTCTCATTTTAACTCCTCCATCTTCCTTTTACTTTCTGTTCATCACGCAATCTTTACAGATTAGATTATCCGCCGCCACAAAAAGTTTCACTAAAAAAACGAATTTGTTGAAGAAAATCATTCAACTTTTCCGGAATTATTGATATTGATTTGCTTCAATCTTATCCACTTCCAGTTTCAGATAACCGTAATCCTTCTTGAGCAGACGCAATTCTGCGTTAATCTGCTCCAATTCGTGATTCAGTTTAGCAGAACGCACCCATCGGTTCTCAATGCCTTTATCCACCGCTTTCTTCATATATGTAGGATTCTTGGAATTTCTGTACACATATTGCATCAATGTTTTTACAAAAAAGAATCCAAAAAAGATAAGCAACACAGGGGTCAAAGATGCCATAATAATCGCCCAGTTAAATCGCATATTCCACCAACCGAAAAACAAGTCAAAGAAAATCAGCACAACCTGAGACAAGGTTAACAAGCCCCATATTACCGGTGGAACATAGTCCATACTTCTGCGGTCTTCGAAATACTCTATTTCTTTCCTCTTCTCAAGCTTGCGCAATTCAAGGTCCGAAATCTGTCCTTTCATTTGATGAAATTTTTCAATGGTAGCACTTTCTTCTGGTGTCAACTCACGAAACATCAGCATTCTGCTTTACTCTCCCAATTCTAGATGTAGTATGTATCTTTTTTGTATCGGTTTATCACTTTTTGTTTATATAAAATGATACGGAAATATTTTATCATATCTCCATATAAAAATAAACTAAATAGTACATGTTTTCGCTTTATTTTTATTCCTACATACTTAGTCCTTTTGTCCACTTTCAAAACATTATAAAAAGCAAAAAAGGGAAAGCATTTTGCTTTCCCTTAGTACGTGCGCTAGAGGATTCGAACCCCCGACCTTTTGGTCCGTAGCCAAACGCTCTATCCAGCTGAGCTAAGCACACATCCGTGTGGCATTTCTACCTTAACACTTTGCCTATTTTACTCTATTCTTTTTGCTTTGTCAAGAGACTTTTGCAAGGTTTTTACACAAAGTTCACTTCCTGCAAATACTTCATTTCTCCCAAATAATATTACCCAATATATGTATTTCTATTCCTCAATATATAACTCCCCAAATACTTCACGGCAAAGTTCTTTACAGAACTCATAAGAAAATCCCGGGTCCTTCCACGACATCTGATTGCTGTCCGCCAGTTCCTGACTATAATCTTCCAATTTGTATGTAGTAATATTTCCCGGACCTGCTTCAATCTGCGTTACCAGCGGTGTTACACCGTAAGTATCAATGACCACTTCGCCATTCTCATCACGGACAAGCTCCACTTCCGCCATTGCACCTACCACTCTTTTACCGATACCGTTACCGCTGTCTGCCGTAGAATTGATGAAATTACCGATGGAATAGTACACAAGCATCCGATTGCCGGCTTCGTCTTCATACCATTCCACAGGCTGAATTACGTGGGGATGGGTTCCGATAATCAAATCCGTTCCGCGCTCTAAGAAGAAGTTCGCCCACATTTTCTGATTTTCGGACGCATAAGTCTGGTATTCGTTTCCCCAATGCAGGCACACTACCGTAAAATCCGCCTCCGCTTCGGCTTTGGCAAGGTCCGCGGACATTTTATCCTCAACCATCATATCTACCGCAAAAGGCATATCTGTAGGCATAGGCATACCATTCAACCCATAAGTATAATTCAGAATGGCAATTTTCATCCCGTCCTGTTCGTAAATATATACCTCTTCGTACTCTTCCTGCGTCTTATTAGCACCAAGTACCTTAATATCCGGGTGATACTCACTCCAATAATTTAGGCAATTCATAAGGCCTGCTCTGCCCTTATCCATTGTATGGTTGGTTGCATGAAGCACCACATCAAACCCGGCCTCATCAATGGCATCCCCAAGCTCATAAGCCGTATTGAACATGGGATAACCGGAATAACCAAGGTCCGGCCCGCCAAGAATAATTTCCTGGTTCACAATCGCAAGATCCGCAGCCTGTATATCTTCTTTGACATGCTCAAAAATATGGTCATAATTATAAGTACCATCTTCCATGCAACCGCTCTGGGTTACGCGCAGATGCATCAGCATATCGCCCACCATCACAAGGCGCACGCGCTCTTCCACTTCCATCACCAGCTCTTCTTCCAACGCAGTCCATTCCGCAGGTGTTTCAACAACTTCAAATCCACGCTCTGTCGCAGGCAAAACCACGCCTGCATACATAGGACGATTGGCGTTATAAAAGTATGCAACGCCCAATCCAAGCAATATTACCAACGAAAATACTATCGCAAAAAGTGCCGCCCTACGCTTAATCAGTTTTCTCTTTTTCTTTTTTACTTTGTTTATCGTATCGTTCATTTTATCACTCTGTCATTCTAACATTTAATCAACCACGCCACATCATATAAAATGCGAACAAAGGCATTCCGATAAAAAACAATCCCAGTATGCCGACTAAAATCCCCATACGGTTACTTGTTTCATTCTCATAACACTCACCCGGGAAATATTCGCTTACGCTAATAACCTTTATATCACCTATATGCACGTCCATTTGCGTACTATAAATGTTATTGCTTACGACATTTTTGATGCCACCCACATATGTTTCATAAACCGGGCAATATATCTCTCTCCCTGCATTATCATAATTCACCAAGATATCAACACAGGTAGCCGTTACAGACTTACTGAATTTTCTTTTTTTGCCTATTGTACCGGCAATCGCATACACTTCCATAAATACACCTACAATAATGAAAAGCGCCAGCAACGCCATCCAACCGTTTTCTTCGATAAATTCAATGGTCTCTTCAGCCCCGAATTGCCACACAACAGACACTGCAATCGAAACAATACCGACTATCGGCAGAATCAATACAATCGGATTAAAATCCTTACTCTTAATCCCCGACCAAATTGCCGCGATTCCAAACACAAGAAAGTATTGCCCGAACACACCTATCGCCAATGTTGCCATTCCGTTTCTTGCCAAGAAAATCATCATAACAATAGAACCAACGAACCAAGTCATAAAAACAATGGTAAACACAATTTCACCAAATGTATATTTTCGATTATTATTCATAAAATATCTTCTTTCAAGTAATAAATGGACTGCTATACTTCTTCATTATAAGTCACTGTCCACTATTTTAAAAGAAAAACTTACCACAAAAAACTTTTTATATTTTTTTATTTTCGCTCTTGACAGTTGAATGATTATTCAACTATAATAAAGCCAACAGTTGAATAGTTGTTCAACTTTAAAACTTTAAAGAACGTTGTAAATATCTTTACTTTTTATAACGAAATCAAGCCGAATCGGCATTCCTACGGAGGTACTTAAATGTCACATGAACATCACGTACACAAACACGACGATGCCTGCACTTGTGAAACTGCAGCCATCCACGAAAATATAGTCAATCATGTCAAAGAAGACTTCCCGCCCCTGGAAACCTTTGAAGAACTGGCATTGTTTTTTAAGGTATTGGGCGACCCCACAAGAACACGCATTATGTGGGCGCTGGAACAGCATGAAATGTGCGTAAGCGACTTGTGCGTATTATTAAATATGACCAAATCCGCCATCTCCCATCAGCTAGCCCTGCTTCGTCAGGCAAATCTTGTAAAGAACCGCAGAGAGGGCAAAACTGTTTACTACTCACTTTCCGACGACCATGTAAAAGAATTGTTCGAGGCAGGTTTTGAGCATATTAATGAATAGACAGTTTATCATTTTATACAAGCATCTGTAAATTAAATGCATAACAAGGAGATCACGCAATGTTCTGGGATAAAGTATCAGGCTTATACAGCTTATTTGAAGATATCATAAACGATAAAGTAAACAGACAGCTTTGCATAGAAGTTGCCGACTACATCTCTTCCACTGACAAGGTACTGGAATGTGCCTGCGGAACGGGAATGATTACCAAGGCAATTGCCGCACGTGCCAAATCGGTCATCGCTACCGATTACAGTATCGGAATGTTAAAGCAAACCGCAAGGAACTGTCGCAAGTTATCCAACGTAAAAGTGCGAAAGGCCGACATTACTTATATCAAATGCAAATCCAATATTTTTGATAAGGTTGTGGCGGGCAACGTCATACATTTATTGGATAACCCTATGGAAGCATTGAAAGAATTAGATCGTGTATGCAAACCCGGCGGACAAATCATTATTCCAACTTATGTGAATAAGGAAAACACCGGCAAACAGAACCTGTTTGTTACCATTATGAAGGTATTCGGTCCCGTTTTTAAGAAGCATTTCACTTTCGAATCCTATCAGGAATTCTTCGAAAACGCAGGCTACACTGATGTAGAATACACTTTGATTACAGGACGAATCCCCTGCGCCATAGCAGTGATTACGAAGAAATAGAATAAAATTTTCTACAAAAATAAAATCATATAAAAAGGAGACTTTAAAATGAAAAGAAATTATCGTATCGACGGACTTGATTGTGCACACTGTGCAGCGAAAATGGAAAAGAACGTATCCAAAGTAAAAGGTGTCAAAGAAGTGAGCATTAACTTCCTTACCACCAAAATGATGTTGGATTTGGAAGATGAAAACCTGGACGAAATCATCGCAGGCATTGAAGCTGCAGTAAAGGATGTTGACCCTCGCGTCGTTTTGAAACGTGCATAGTTATGCAGTTAAAATAAATCATTATTTATTAAACGATATACTTCTTTGCGGAAGTATCAGGAGCACATTATGAAACAAAGATTAATTCGTTTTATCATCAGTGCCGTATTGTTTGCGGTGGCCTTAATTTTATCCGGGCACTTCTTTTATCCGGCACTGGCACTTTTTATCATTGCATATATCATCGCAGGTTATGATGTCGTATGGAATGCCCTGCGTAACATTATCCGCGGTAAATTATTTGACGAGAACTTCTTAATGTCTGTAGCTACCATCGGAGCATTTTTCATCGAAGAATATGCGGAAGCTGTAGCGGTTATGCTGTTCTTCCAGTTGGGTGAATTGTTCCAGACTTATGCGGTAAATAAATCGCGCAAATCCATTGCCGCGCTGATGGATATCCGCCCCGACTACGCCAACATCATGGTAGACGGCGAAATCAAGAAGGTGGACCCTTATGATGTGGCAATCGGCGATATCATCATTATCCAGCCCGGCGAAAAAGTACCCTTGGACGGCATTGTAAAAGACGGCAACGCCCAGTTGGATACTTCAGCCCTTACCGGCGAATCCCTTCCCAAAGAAGCGATTGTTAATGATACGGTGCTTAGCGGTTCCATTAATCTAAACGGTATTTTGAAGGTAGAAGTCACTTCCGAATTCGGAGAATCTACCGTAAATAAGATTCTTGACCTGGTAGAAAACGCAGGTAACAAGAAGTCAAACTCCGAGAATTTTATTACCAAATTTGCCTTGGTTTACACTCCTATCGTAGTGGGTTGTGCTGTTTTACTGGCTGTGGTTCCTCCTTTTATCTTTAAGATGGAGACCTTCTCCTTCTGGCTGGAAAGAGCACTTTCCTTCCTGGTTGTATCCTGCCCCTGCGCATTGGTAATCTCCGTACCGTTAAGTTTCTTCGGCGGTATCGGCGGTGCATCCAAAGCAGGTATCTTAATCAAGGGAAGCAACTACTTAGAAGCCCTTGCGCAAGCTGATACCATTGTCTGGGATAAAACAGGAACTTTAACCCGCGGTGAATTTGCCGTAGAAGAAATCAAAGCTGTGGATATGTCCGAAGATACACTTTTAGAATTCACGGCTCATGCAGAAAGCTACTCTTCTCACCCGATTTCTTTATCCTTAAAAGAATCCTATGGCAAAGAAATCGAACTGGAACGTGTTAAAAATTATGAAGAAATTTCAGGTTTCGGCGTAAGCGCCCTTGTAGATGACTATGCAATCCTTGTAGGTAATGAAAAGCTGATGAAAGAACGCGGTATTGCGTATGAAAAGGCTGCTGCCATCGGCACAATTTGTTATATTGCAATCAATGAAAAGTTTGCAGGTTCCATTGTCATTGCAGATCAGATTAAGAAAGACTCTGCTGATGCAATTAAGTCCTTAAAGAAGCACGTTGGCAAGCAGGTTATGCTGACCGGCGATGTAGATTCCGTAGGCCAAAAGGTTGGCAAAGAACTTGGCCTTGATGAAGTTTATACCCAGCTGCTCCCTACTGATAAAGTTGCCCGCGTGGAAGAACTTTTATCCAAATCTTCTTCCAAGAAGAAACTTGTCTTCGTAGGCGACGGTATGAATGATGCTCCCGTGCTTGCAAGAGCCGATATCGGTATTGCAATGGGCGCTTTGGGAAGCGATGTGGCCATTGAAGCCGCAGATATCGTCATTATGAACGATGAGCCTTCCAAGCTGGTAAAAGCCATCGAAATCTCCAGGAAAACCCACGGCATCGCAATGCAGAACATTGTATTTGCCCTGGTAGTAAAAATCGGCATTTTAATTCTGATTGCTTTCGGCCTTGCTAATATGTGGGCTGCGGTATTTGCCGATGTAGGCGTATGTGTACTGGCTATTTTAAATGCCATGAGAGCGTTGAAGTCGTAAACAGCATTATAAAAAACTAAAAATAACAAAAACTCTGAGAAATCTTCAAATGCTTCTCAGAGTTTTTTATTTTTTAACATATTTTATTTCTCAAAGAACGGTGCCACCTTATCCGCAATCTTGCTTCCCAAGTCGCTGCTGCTTCCCATAATATCAATAAGCATTCCGCCGGTATAAGGCTTTGCCGCTTCGGCCAAGCCGTCAAACACATCCTTTTTATCTCCAATGTAATCCAAAACGATTAAGTAACTTTCGTCTTCACCCTGGCACATAAGCTGAAGATATGCTTTCTTAACAGCATCCTGGCCTTCTAAATACTTCTTCATGGCTTCAACCATTTCGATAGGATATTTTGTCGGTTCTCCAATATATACTTCCTCGCCCTCTTTAATAACATGCGTAGAAGTGCCTGCATCTCTCTTATCTTTCATACCCTTGATTGCAATTGCCTGGTTCTTGCTGAATACAAGATTTGCACCAAAGGGATCGATTACAAAACCGCCCACATTATCATCGCCTTCTGACTTTGCAAGCATACCTGCATAATCATCAAAAGTCACGATAATGCTCTGCACATTCACGTTCTCACGCCATTTTGCCATTTCTTCAAACGATGTAAAAGCAAGGAAGAAACGCTGTCCCATACCGTTCTCAATCATATGAAAACGAAGCTTTGCATCGGGGGGCAATGTAATGTTTGCCATATATCCGTTCGTTTCGGGGGGCGGTGTAATGGATACCGGTGCCAAGTACTGGGCATCTACCATTTTATCCATCATTTTACTTTGATTCTCAGGTGTATTGTTTGCTTTCATCTGTGCAATGGCATCCAAAAGCCCTTTGCTGTTTAATACATTTACATTTCTCATCTTTTATTCCTTTCCGGCTGTCTGCTTAATATTCACGCAGTACAAGCTCCGTAATTCCCTGATTGCTCCCCGGCACAACCCTTTTTACCTTGCTGTGCCCGTAATATTCATATTCTTCCTTAATCATCTTCTTCAAAGCCGTTCCGCCATGAAAACCATGAATTAAGCGAATACGATACACACCAGGGCCGGCATCTGCCAACGCCCTGTCAATCTCGCCCTGCGCCTGCGCGCAATTTAAATTGTGCAAGTCCAACTCAATAATCGGGGAATTCATTCTTTGTTTCCTTTGCATATTCTGTAAGTCTCCGGTCATCAGCCCTTGATAAAAGGATGTTTCACCGGTTCCATTAACGCTTACCGATTGAGTATACCATAAACTTAAGGTTTCTGCATACCTTTTTCATAAAAGTATCATAATTTAGCCTTTTCTTTGCACCCTTCATATATTTATAAAATAATTTCTTCTTCGAAGATAATTAACTTTAATCTTTTTCCTTCATATCTTTTTCTTTATCCTCTTACCTTGACAATCCCCTGATATTTTAGGATAATATTCAAGTCTGTGCGATATCGCAATTTACCACAAGGTTGTCTATCATCAACCATGCAATCCGCCGATATCGCTTACCAATGAACTTATGTGCAATTCACTTCTTAGTAACCTTAGACAAAGGTAGACAGTGTATATTTACTTTTTTATGCACAGGTGACTACAGGAATATTTTTATTCCATAAAGAACCGTGTGAAAACGTCGGCACTTAACGAGTGCAAATGTAATGTCGCACGAGTTTAGTGTCCGTTACGATTTCACTCGAGCGAGAGCGCGTTCTGTTGGAATATAAAATAATTCCTGCAATCACCGTCCTAATAAAACACTCCCCCTCCCTTTTCCAAGAAGTGATTTGCACACAACCTCATCGAAAGGATAAATTATGAGTATTTTAAATGTAGAACACTTATCCCACGGCTTTGGCGACCGCGCCATTTTCCAGGATGTTTCATTCCGCCTTTTAAAAGGGGAACACATCGGTTTGGTCGGTGCCAACGGCGAGGGTAAATCCACTTTTATGAATATTATTACCGGCAAGCTTATGCCCGACGAAGGCAAGGTTGAATGGTCTAAAAACGTCCAGGTCGGCTACTTAGACCAGCATACTGTTTTGGAGAAAGGTATGACAGTCCGCGAAGTACTGGCATCTGCTTTCGACTCTCTCTTTGCCTGGGAGACCAGAATGAATGAAATCTGCGACTTATTAGGCACAGCTGACGAGAGTGAAATGGAAACCTATATGGAAGAGCTTGGAACCATTCAAGACTTATTGGATGCTCATGACTTCTATTTGATTGATTCTAAAGTCGAAGAAGTTGCTGCTGCTTTGGGCTTAACAGAAATCGGTATTGAAAGAGACGTGACCGAATTAAGCGGTGGTCAGAGAACCAAAGTATTGTTGGGTAAACTTCTTTTATCCAAACCCGATATTTTGCTCCTTGACGAGCCCACTAACTATTTGGATGTAAATCATATTGAATGGCTGAAGCGATATTTGATTGACTATGAGAATGCTTTTATCTTGATTTCCCATGATATTCCCTTCTTAAACGAAGTAGTCAATTTGATTTATCATATGGATCATCAGGAATTAAATCGCTATGTAGGTAATTACGATAAATTTATGGAAGTCTACGAAATGAAACAGTCTCAATTGGAAGCTGCCTATAACAAGCAACAGAAGGAAATTGCAGATTTGAAAGATTTCGTTGCCAGAAACAAAGCCCGCGTTGCTACGAGAAATATGGCAATGTCACGCCAGAAGAAACTGGACAAAATGGATATCATCGAATTGAATGCCGAACGTCCCAAGCCGGAATTTCACTTTAAAACGGCTAGAGTTCCAAGCAGATACATTTTCCAGACCAAGGATTTGGTCATCGGTTATGATACTCCGCTGTCCTCACCTCTCACTTTAGAAATGGAACGCGGAAGTAAAATCGTTCTCTCCGGTGCCAATGGTATCGGTAAGTCAACCCTTTTAAAAAGTATCTTAGGCTTAATTCCTTCCTTAAGCGGAAGCGTCACCTTAGGCGACTACTTAGAGATAGGCTATTATGAGCAGGAAATGTCCGTAATGCCGGAAACCACTTGTATCGAAGAAATCTGGAACGAATTCCCGGGTTACACCCAGTACGAAGTGCGTTCCGCCCTTGCCAAGTGCGGTCTTACCACCAAACACATCGAAAGCAAGGTGAAAGTATTGAGCGGTGGTGAACAAAGTAAAGTCCGCCTCTGTAAAATATTAAACCGCGAAAGCAATATTTTAGTATTGGACGAGCCTACCAACCACTTAGATGTAGATGCCAAAACAGCACTTGCACAGGCCTTAAAAGAATATAAAGGAAGCATCCTTATGGTATGCCACGAGCCTGACTTCTATGCTGATTTTGCAACGGCGGTTTGGGATTGTTCCAAGTGGACGACGATGTTATAAAACAGTCCGCCACTGACCGGTCATAAAATAGATTTACAAATCCTAATGAACTTTTATTATTCATAAAGACATACAAAAAGCGCAACCAAAACCGGTTGCGCTTTCATTATGTTCATAATTTGCAATTACATATAAAATACGTTTGTCTTGTCTTTCAAATCTGTTGCATAGGTATTCATCTTCTGAGCATTCTGTGCAATATCTTCTACGATTGCGGTTACTTCTGTTACAGATGCTGATGTTTCCTCTGTAGCGGCTGCATTTTCTTCAGCGATTGCTGTTAAGTTCTGAACAATATCGATTACGTTTGCTCTTGCATCGTCCAACTTAATGGTCTTTTCTTCGATAGCTTCAACGCCCTTGATAGATGCGTCGATACCTGCTTTCACCTGGCTGAAGGCTTCGCCTGCACGAAGTACCTTTTCGTTCTGGGCATCCATAATTTCTTTTACTTCATCCATAGTAGCAACAGCCTTCTCGGAATCTTCCATAAGCACATTGATAATCTGAGCAATTTCCTTGGTAGATGCATTCGACTGTTCTGCCAACTTCTGAATCTGTGCTGCTACAACTGCGAAACCACGTCCCTGTTCTCCTGCTCTTGCAGCCTCGATAGAAGCATTAAGAGAAAGAAGGTTGGTTTCTTCTGCGATACCTGTAATCATCTTGGTTACTTCGCGGATTCGCAATGCTGATTCATTTGTTGTATGTGTCTGTTCGTAAATTACATCAATTGCTTTCTTAGTCTGACCGTTGATTTCATCCAACTCATCCAATGCCTGAGTAGCCACATCACCTGCTGCCTGCATTTCTTCTGCGTGCGCAAGTAAGGTTTCCACTTCTTCTCTGGTCTGTTCAACCATTTCACCCATAATAATAACATTCTCGGTTGCACTCTGGGTTTCGGTTGCCTGTGAAGTCGCACCTTCTGAAATTTCGGAAACAGCCATATCTACCTGGCCAATTGCCTTAGCAGCTTCATTTGTCTGCTCGTCAACCTGCTGTGCCGCAAGCTGAACTGCATCACCTTTTTCAATAATGGCACCGATTACTTCCTTCATCTGTCCGCGAAGGTTAAGAACCGCACGCATTAACTTACCGATTTCATCTCTTCTCTTCAATGCACGTCTGTCAACTTCTGCATTCAAGTTACCATTTGCAAGGGAATCCAAAGCTCTCACGCTAAGACCTAAATCCCTTGTCATCTTACTAATACTGATAAACGAAATGATAAACGCGATTAATGAAATACCGCCAATCAAAACCAACATATTGGTAATGATGATTCTTGCACCGTTGTCTGCATGTTCCTTATCCATACCTGTGAATACCATACCAACGATTTCTGTATGCGCATCATTCCATAATGGTCTGTAATAGCCATAATATTCCACGCCTGCAATTTCAAGATCTTCATCTATGTATTCACCGCCATTGGTAATAACCGCTTCTACAATTTCAGGTTTAGCCTGCGTACCAATCATACGGTTACCGTTTTCATCCTTTAAGGATGTGGAATATCTGGTATCACCGTAAAAGACAGTAACTGCTACAGATGACTCTGTCATAATATCGTCGACGATATCCGTATGCTGAGTTACATTTACCTGTCCCTTCCAAAGCTCACCGTCTTTCACCTCAAAAGGTGCACCTTCGTCTAACAAATGTAATGTATCCTGAATAGAGACTGCTGTCGCCTTCAATCCCTGCTCAACGGTTCCCGCACTGATATCTACGGTTTGCGCACGCCCGATTGTTGCTACAAAAATTGCTACAACTACCAATGGCACCAATACATACATTGCAATTTTGAATCTTAATTTCATAATCTAAGCCCCCTAACTTGCATAGTTATATACATTATTTACTATACAATTTTTGTACATTTTTGTCAATGTAAAAGGGGGCTTTTAAATGTTTTTATGCAATTGTCACTAAATGAATTTTAGAACTCTTTTTTCTTCATAATTCCAATGCTGATTCCCAACGAAAAGATTACAACCATTACCAATACAGCAACCACTGCCAACACTACCACTCCAGCAGGCAATGTACTAATCTTTGTAAAAAATCCGTTGATTGTATTCATCGCTTCCGTACCGGCCATAACTTCCGCCAGTTTCTGACCGCCGATTGCAATTACTGCCACAATGCCCCAAAGAAGCATCATAACAACGCGTCTCTTCTCTGCACCAAACTTTAAATACAAAGGAATCATTACGGATGCTGCAATCATAATTCCGCATATCCAGCCGGCCGTAATTGATACCATATCGCCTGCACCAAATTGCCAGTTGACGAACCCTTTGGTAATAAAATATATCATCAACATAATTGCTGCACACGCTGCAATGTTAATCATAGTAAACACGTACTTTTCGATTGCGTAGGTCTTACGGTTTGCGGGCAAGGTCATAATAAAAGCCATTCCGTTATCTAACTCATCATAGTTGACGGTGCCCAAAGACAAAATCATAGCCATCATCATCATATAACCGGTCAAAAAATCAATCTCAAAAGTGGAAATCACCATAATAACACCGACAAGCAAAAGAATGAAAAAGCTTTTCTTCTGTGTCATAAGAATTCTGTAATCTTTTACCAATAATGTTTTCATATTATGCCTCCTTTTTTCCGTTTGCGGAAATCATAAGAGTAATCACCTGATCAATGCCTGCCTTTTCAATGGTGATATCAGGATAATTTTCCCGATAAAATGTCTTCTGTGGGGTAAGGCACGCATATCCGTAACTTTCTTCTTTAGCACATAAAAGATATTCTTTCTCCAACTTTGCATATTGCTCGGCCGTCACCTTCAACACACCGTATTCGTCAAGGATTACGCCGGTCTCTTCGTGAAGAAGTATCTGTCCGTTTTCAATCATATAAACGTCATCACATAAGCCTTCCAGGTCGGATGCAATGTGAGAACTGATTAAAATGCTGTTGTCTTCTTTTTTCATATATTCACGAAGCATATCAAGGATTTCTTCTCTTGCAATAACGTCAAGGCCTGATGTAGGCTCATCCAGAATC
>JAGAQZ010000078.1 GCA_017622505.1 Lachnospiraceae bacterium | reverse complement strand
TAACACAAAAATATGTTAATATAAAGTTAAAATTTTCGAAATCTTTCATAACGTGCTTCTACCAATTCTTCCGCAGACTTCTTTCCGTGGCGTGATAAAAATCCCTCAACGGCATTTTTAACCCGGGTTGCCACCTTATAAAAGCTGTCATCATTGAATTTTTCAGGTTCTTCAATGATACCGTCAATTACTTGCATCTCATACAAATCTTTGGCAGTCATCTTCATCACGCGGGCCGCATCCTTGGCAAGGGAACTGTCTTTCCAAAGAATTGATGCATAGCCTTCCGGCGATAAAATCGAATATACCGAATTCTCCAGCATCCAAACCTCATCAGACACCGCCATGGCAAGTGCACCGCCACTTCCGCCTTCCCCAATAATCAGAGTAAAAACAGGCACTTTTAAGGCAGACATTTCATAAAGGTTTCTTGCAATTGCTTCGCCCTGTCCGCGTTCCTCTGCTTCCAATCCGCAGAACGCTCCCGGCGTATCCACAAAGCAGATTACCGGTCTGTGAAACTTCTCCGCCTGCTTCATCAAACGCAATGCCTTGCGATAGCCGTCCGGCGAAGGCATTCCGAAATTGCGGAATACATTTTCCTTGGTGGTTTTGCCCTTACACTGTGCAATGACCGTAACCGGCACTCCCTTAAAATATGCAATACCGCCGACAATACAATGATCGTCGCTAAAATATCTGTCGCCGTGAAACTCTATAAAATCCGTAAAACAATTATCAATATAATCCATTCCAACAGGACGGTCTTTCTTTCTGGAAATTAAGACCTTATCCCAGGCACTCATACCCGTATCTTTGATATCGCACTTAATCGCCTGCTCTGCAAACTCAGTATGGCTTACCCTGTGCATATCCAAAATACTTTTTAAGGTATCGTGCATCTCTTCTCTTTTTACAATGGCATCTACAAAACCGTGGTCTAAAAGAAACTCCGCTCTTTGGAATCCCTTCGGCAATTTCTGGCCGATGGTCTGCTCAATAACTCTGGGGCCCGCAAAACCTATTAACGCATTGGGTTCTGCAAGAATAATATCGCCAAGCATGGCAAAGCTTGCCGTTACGCCACCGGTTGTAGGGTCTGTTAATACCGAAATATATAGATTTCCGGCATCGCTGTGGCGTTTCAAAGCCGCTGACGTTTTGGCCATCTGCATAAGCGACACAATGCCTTCCTGCATTCTTGCACCGCCGGAGCAGGCAAAAATAATCACAGGCAGTTTTTCTTCGGTAGCACGCTCCACTGCGCGGGTAATTTTTTCACCAACCACATGGCCCATACTCGCCATCATAAAACGTCCGTCACACACTGCAAGCACAACCTTATTGGCACCAATTAAACCGATACCTGTGACAACCGCCTCATCGAGACCTGTTTTTTCCTGTAATGCAGTAATTTTATCTTCATAGCCCTTGTAATTCAAAGGATTGCTTGTTTTCAAGCCTTCATCCCAACGTTCAAAAGTGCCGGGTTCTACCACGGAAGCTATTCTTTTGTATGCACTCATACGGAAGTATCCGTGGCACTTCGGACAAATGTAGAGATTCTCTTTTACCTCCTCTACATATACCGGTGCCTTACACATATTACACTTCTTAAAAAGGCCCTCAGGCACTTCAGCCGCATTCTTTTCTCTTGCTGCCTTTTCAAGTCGTCCGTCTTCTTTTTTAAATCTCGCACCAAGCTTCATGATTCGCCTCCAAGATATGGCAGTTCACCTTGCCATCCAAATCGCAAGCATCGTCTATACCGATGCACCATTCTATCACCGTAGAATTTCAGTAAATACATCTACTCGCCTAAAATTTCCGCCTCTGCCATATCACTGATCATTTCATACAAATAGTCCACATTTGTGTCGATTCCTTCGATGATGACTTCACCCAAAGCACTACGCATCTTACGCAAAGCCTCTTCCCTTGTGGTTCCGTGCACGATTAATTTCGCAATCATAGAATCATAATAGGGCGGAATCTCGTATCCGCTGTAAATTGCAGTATCCATACGAATTCCCTTACCGCCGGGCAAGTAGAGATTCTCAATCTTACCGGGGGAAGGACGGAAGTTCTTCTCCGGATTCTCCGCATTGATTCTGCACTCGATGGAATGACCTTCCATACGAACGTCCTCCTGGGTGAAGGACAATTTCTCTTTGGAAGCAATTTTAATCTGCTCCTTAATCAAATCCACGCCGGTAATCCACTCCGTTACGGGGTGCTCTACCTGAATTCGTGTATTCATTTCCATAAAATAAAAGTCTTTTTCATTTTCCAGCAAAAATTCAATAGTGCCGGCATTTTCGTAGCCAACCGCTTTGGCTGCCTTCACTGCCTGCTCACCCATACGCGCGCGTAATTCTTCCGAAATCGCCTTACAGGGTGCCTCCTCAATGAATTTCTGGTGGTTACGCTGAATGGAACAGTCACGCTCTCCAAGATGCACTACATTACCGTAGGAATCCGCAAGAATCTGCACCTCCACGTGTCTCGGATGCTCTATAAAATGCTCCATATACACTGAATCGTCACCAAACGCCGCACCGGCCTCTTTTCTAGCAGTCAAGTACGCATTCTCGAATTCTTCTTCGCTCATCGCCACACGCATACCTTTACCACCGCCGCCAAGCGCCGCCTTAACAATGACAGGATACCCTAATTTGGCCGCAATTTCCTTGCCTTCTTCCACGCTTTCCACATTTTGATTCCAGCCCGGAATTACCGTAACGCCGGCTTCAATCATGGTATTACGTGCCTCTGTTTTATTACCCATTTTACGGATAATTTCAGAAGAAGGTCCGATAAAAGTAATGTTGCACTCTTCACACAATTTTGCAAACTTTTGATTCTCAGATAAAAATCCGAATCCCGGATGAATTGCCTCTGCGCCGGTATTGATGGTGGCACTGATAATATTCTCCATATTCAGGTAGCTGTCTTTCGACGGTGCCGGTCCGATACAAACCGCCTCATCCGCAAGCTGGGCATGAAGGGCATCTTTGTCCGCCTCGGAATATACCGCAACAGACTGAATTCCCAATTCCCTGCAGGCGCGGATAATACGCACTGCGATTTCTCCTCTGTTTGCAATTAAAATTTTATGAATCATCGATTAATCCGCCTTATTATCCAATCATAAAAGAAAGTTCAGCAGTTACCACTACTTTACCGTCTACGCTGGCAATCGCTTCGCCCACACCCAAAGGTCCTTTGCTGCGAACGATACGAGTTTCCAATTTCAATTTATCACCGGGTACAACTTTGCCCTTAAACTTGCACTTGTTGATTCCCGCAAAATATGCAATCTTTCCCTTGTTTTCTTCCAGACTCAAAGCTGCAACCGCACCGGTCTGTGCCAGGGCCTCGATAATGAGAACGCCCGGCATTACAGGCTCCTGCGGAAAATGTCCTTTGAAGAAATCTTCGCGAAATGTCACACACTTATAACCTACCGCATACTCCCCGGGCACCATATCTTCAATGTAATCTACAAGAAGAAACGGATGTCTGTGGGGGATAATCTGTTCAATTTCTTTGATACCTAATTTCATATTAGTCCTCTTTTCTTATTCAACAACAAACAACGCTTCGCCGTATTCCACACCGCTTGCATTGTCAACCAGAATCTCTGTAATGACACCGTCATACTCGGATTCGATTTCGTTCATCAGTTTCATCGCTTCCACGATAGCAATAATCTGGCCCTTCTTTACCCGGTCGCCTACTTTCACGAAAGGCTCCGCATCTTCAGAAGGTGCCGCATAAAAGGTACCTACCAAAGGTGAGTTAATCGTTTTACCGTTTGATACAGCACTTTTTTTATCAGCTGCAGAAGTTTCTTCTGAAACAGGCTGTGCAACCGTCTCAGCTGCCACGCTCTGTACTGCAGGTGCAACCGCCTCTGCATTAACAGTTGTTGTAAAACCCGGGTCCATCATCACTACATCACCGGAAGACATATGTATTTTAACATTTCCTTCTTCATAATGAAAGTTGGTAAGATTCGATTCTGAAACTGTTTTTATAAGTTCTAAAATATGATTATATTCCATTTTTATTCCTTTCCGAATATGCATACTTACACTCTTCGTTCCATAAATGGCTGCACACACTGTGCACTTTTACGCCTCATACTTTGCCAAAAGCAAAGACGCATTGTGTCCGCCAAAGCCTAATGAGTTGCTGATAGCATACTTGAAATCTTTCTGAACGGCTTCACCGAATACATAATTCAAATCGCATTCTTCATCCGCTTCTTTGGAATTTACAGTGGGGTGAATGTAACCTTCCTGTAAAGACTTCACGCATACAATCGCTTCCACACCGCCTGCCGCACCAAGAAGGTGACCAATCATAGACTTGGTAGAATTGATGTATAAGTTCTTCGCATGCTCGCCAAACGCCATTTTAATGGCTCTGGTTTCAAACAAATCGTTATGATGTGTACTGGTTCCGTGGGCATTAATATAAGTTACTTCTGTAGGATCAATTCCGGCATCCTGCATTGCAAACTTCATTGCCGTACCTGCACCGCTTCCGTCCTCTGCCGGAGAAGTGATGTGGAACGCATCGCAAGTTGCACCGTAACCAACCACTTCGGCAAGAATTTCAGCACCTCTGTTTTTCGCATGCTCTAATTCTTCCAAAACAAGGATACCTGCACCTTCACCCATTACAAAACCGTTACGGTCTTTATCAAAAGGAATAGATGCCTTATTCACATCTTCTGTTTCATTCAAAGCTGTAAGGGATGTAAAACCTGCTACACCCAACGGGCAAATTGCACCTTCCGCACCACCTGCCAGAATCACTTCAGCATCGCCATACTGGATCGCACGGAATGCATCACCGATACAATGAGAGCCTGTAGCACATGCAGTTACCACATTGGTACATTTGCCTTTTAAGCCAAGGGCAATTGCTACGTTACCTGCTGCCATATTGGAAATCATCATAGGAACGAACATAGGACTCACTCTGGTAGGACCTTTTTCCAACATTTTGGTATGTTCATTTTCAAAACAGGACATACCACCGATACCGGAACCGATAATAACACCCACACGGAACGGATCTTCTTTTTCCATATCAAGGCCGGACTGCTCAAATGCTTCTTTCGCCGCAACCACCGCATACTGTGAGAATGTATCCATTCTCTTAGCCGCCTTAAAATCCATTCTCTCTTTTGCAACGAAATCTTTTACTTCCGCTGCGATTTTTACCTTATAATCGGTTGTATCAAACTTGGTGATGGGTCCGATTCCGTTTCTTTCTTCTTTGATTGAATTCCAAAATTCCTCTACTGTATTTCCGATAGGGGTAATGGCACCCATACCGGTAACAACTACACGTCTCTTCATTTTTATCACCTTTCTACATTGCCATTCCGCCGTCTACGCAAATCACCTGACCGGTAACGTACGCAGCCTCGTCTGAAGCAAGGTATTTTACCATATTTGCAATATCTTCCGGCTGTCCGAAGCGTCCCACGGGAATCTGCTTTACAGCCGCTTCTTTTACGGTATCTGATAAAACTGCTGTCATTTCGGTTTCAATAAAACCGGGTGCTACCGCATTTACCGTAATATTTCTTGAAGCAAGTTCTCGTGCCATAGACTTGGTAAGACCAATCATACCCGCCTTGGATGCTGAGTAATTCGCCTGACCGGCATTGCCCATAACACCGGATACGGAAGTAATGTTAATGATTCGTCCGCTACGCTGTTTTACCATAGTTCTGGTCGCTGCCTTGATGGTGTTAAAAGCACCTTTTAAGTTGATGTTTATTACATCATCAAACTGTGCTTCGGTCATCATCATCATAAGGCCGTCCTTGGTAATACCTGCGTTATTTACAAGAATATCAAGTCTTCCTTTTGCCGCAATAATGTCGCTTACTGCCTTATTGGTCTCTTCGAAATCACCTACGTTGAATTTACAGATTTCAGCCTGACCGCCTTTTTCCTCAATCAGTCGGACAGTTTCTTCCGCCTTGCCTTGGGAACCGTTATAATTTACATATACATAAACACCTGCTCCTGCCAAAGCTACTGCGATGGCTCTTCCGATGCCGCCTGATGCGCCTGTTACAAGCGCAATTTTTTCTGACATAATTACTCTCTTCCTTAAGTCATTTCTCAGACTTACTCAAATATTTTTACTCTTTTACACATTCTGCAAATAATCTGACCGACCATTGCCTGTTAAGATATAAACTCTTTCACATTCTCAAGATCTTCCACGCAGCTTACATTAATCACTTTGACATCGCGGTCAATCTTCTTAATAAAGCCTGCCAAAGTCTTGCCGGGACCAATTTCAATAAAAGTGTCTACGCCATCGGCAATCATAGTTTCCACACTCTGCTGCCATCTTACGGAAGAACAAACCTGCTTCTCTAAAAGGGGCGCAATCTCATCTTTATCGCTTACATAAGTCGCTGTCACGTTGGTAATATAGGGAATCTGCAACTCGTTAAAAGTTACATCCGCCATATACTCACGCAACTTCGCGCCGGCTTCTTTTAAATAAACCGAATGGAAAGGTCCGCTTACCACCAAAGGAATACAACGCTTTGCGCCGGCTTCCGTCAGTTTCACGCTCGCCGCTTCCACGCCTTCCTTCATACCGGTAATTACAATTTGACCGGGGCAATTATAGTTTGCGATGTAAACATCTTCAAATTCTGCCAATACCTTTTCAATGGCCGCCGCTTCCATACCAAGCACTGCTGTCATAGCGCCTTTCCCCGCCGGAACCGCTTCTTCCATAAAAACGCCTCGCTCTCTTACCAATCGGATGGCATCAACATAGTCCATTCCGCCTGCTGCCGCAATTGCCGCGTACTCGCCAAGACTCAATCCCGCAGTCATGTCGGGATAAATTCCCATATCATTTAAAACCGCTGTAATACCAAGGCAAGTGGTTACCATGGCAGGTTGTGTGTACTGGGTCTGATCCAGCAAAGGATTTTCGCGGAAACACAAGTCTTTTACGCTCACGTCCAACGCTTCCCCTGCCTTATCAAAGACCTCCGCACACTTAGGATACATATTATAAAAGTCCTGACCCATGAAACACTTCTGAGCTCCCTGGCCGGGATAAATAAAAGCAATTTTACCCATTAGTCAACCTTCTTTCCCATGAGTGCTGTCGCCTCAGCGGTAATTCTTTCGATGAACTCCTTACATGTGCATTCTTCTTTTACAAGACCGGCACTCTGGCCTGCCATAAGGCTGCCTGTTCTGGTATCGCCGTCTACTACAGCCTTGCGAAGACCGCCTGCTGCCAGCATTTCCAGTTCTTCCGCAGAAGCGCCTTCTGCTTCTTTCTTTAAGTATTCCATCGTAAGGTTGTTGCGTAATGCTCTTACGGGATGACCTGTACTGCGACCTGTTACTCTGGTATCGATATCTTTTGCCTTAATGATGCAGTCCTTGTAGTTCTGGTGTACGATACATTCCTTGGTTACCACAAAGTGAGTACCAATCTGTACGCCGTCCGCACCAAGCATAAAAGCTGCCGCCATTCCGCGACCGTCTGCCACACCGCCTGCTGCAATTACGGGAATGCTTACTGCGTCACGCACCTGGGGAACCAATACCATAGTGGTAAGTTCACCGATGTGTCCGCCGGCTTCGGTACCTTCTGCCACAACAGCGTCAGCACCGCACTTTTCCATACGTTTTGCAAGAGCTACGGAAGCCACAACCGGGATTACCTTAATGCCTGCTTCCTTCCATTCCTTCATATACTTCTCGGGATTTCCTGCACCTGTGGTTACAACCTTAACGCCTTCTTCCACTACCACTTTGGCAATTTCGTCTGCCGAAGGGTTCATCAGCATAATATTTACACCAAAAGGCTTATCGGTAAGCTTCTTTGCTTCACGAATCTGTTCACGCACCCATTCTGCCGGGGCTGCGCCTGCTGCAATGATGCCCAGACCGCCTGCATTGGATACTGCTGCTGCAAGATGATATTCGGCAACCCATGCCATACCACCCTGAACGATGGGATATTCAATACCTAAAAGTTTGGTTATTTCTGTTTTCACGTCATCCACTTCCTATTCTTCGTTATTGAAATTGTTTCTTCTTACTGGTTCTTTTCGATATATGTCATAACATCCTGTACAGTTACCATTTTTTCAAGTTCTTCTGAAGGAATTGATACACCGAATTCATCTTCGAAGCTCATAACAAGTTCGAATAAGTCAAGGGAATCTGCACCTAAATCATCCTTAAAAGATGCTTCGGGAACTACCTTTTCTGCGTCTACTCCTAAACCTTCTGCTACTAAACTCTGAATCTTTTCTAACATTTTGTTAATCCTCCGTTTTTTATTTTTATATAACGCTTTTTTGAACATTTTCGTTTTATAATGTCCTTCACGACATTTTATATTTCGATACGGACAAAAATACTATTTTTCGTTCAAAAAAAGCTTTTTACCAATAACATAACATATGTAATCCGGACATGCCGGGAATTACCAAAGTTTAATGTTTTTATACAGTTACGTACGATGCGCCCCAGGAAAGGCCTGCGCCGAATCCTGCCATAATCAGGCGGCTTCCTTTGGGAAGCTTTCCGCTTCTGTACAACTCATCTAAAAGAAGAGGGATGCTTGCAGAAGAAGTGTTGCCGTACTCTTCCAAGTTCATAGGGAACTTCTCAATAGGCTCCCCGAGTCGCTTGGCAACGGACTCTACGATTCTCCTGTTGGCTTGGTGAAGGATGTAGTAATCAACATCTTCTTTTGCAAGCATTTTTTTGGCTAATACTTCATTGATGGCCTCAGGTACGCTTCGCACCGCGAACTTAAATACCTCCTGACCATTCATAAGCAAGGTGCTTCCTGCCGGACAGGTAAGCACTTCACCGCGACTACCGTCGCATTTCATCATCATGGCACCTTCTTCCTCGCAAGCATTAATCACTGCCGCACCGGCGCCGTCTCCAAACAGAATACAACTACTTCTGTCTGTCCAATCGGTGATGGTTGATAACTTCTCCACACCGATGATTAACGCATTCTTAATCAGTCCCATATTCATATATGCAAGGCATGTATTATATGCAAAAACAAATCCTGAACAGGCCGCTTTCAAGTCAAAGCAGAACGCATTCTCTGCACCGATTGCCGCCTGCACCTGGCAAGAAACGGAGGGAAGTACTTCCTCCTGTGCAATGGAACACACGATAATTGCACCGATTTCTTCAGCTTTTAACTCTGCACAGCTTTCCATGGCTTTCTGTGCCGCTTCGATTGCCATTTCGGTTGCCGTTCTTTCCTTTTCAATATGACGTCTGGCAATTCCGGTTCTCTCGCGAATCCATTCGTCACTGGTTTCTACCATTTCCGCCAGTTTGTTATTGTCCCAAACCAGCGTAGGGATACAAGCTCCCGTTCCAATAATTCTTCCTGTCATGTCACTACCCTTTGTATGTTTAAAATTTAATTCCCAAAACACTGTAACAGAGAAATGTTAACTTTATGTAAATTATTTTTAATTTGGAATATTTTTATTTTCAAATCTTTTGCAACTCAAAGTATATTAGCTATAAATATAAAAGTCAATACAAATTTTATAAAAATTTTAGAATTTTAATTTTTTCCTAATTTTTTTGCAATATATATTATTTCTTACATAATGAAATCCATAAAAATAAGAGGCCGCAAATCAGCCTCTTATCATTTCCATTTATCCTAATTTATTTATCTTACTTATTTATTATCCTTATCAGGCTCTTTCGATTCTTCTTCCATTTCTACCGAATACACTTTAGCTCTGCTCTGCGCTTTGACGATTTTGCCTAAATTTATCCATTGAATCAAACCGGGAACAAAATCCATTCCTATGTACAATAATTCAACCGCACCCAATACAATGAATATCCAAGCCCACCATTCTCCTCTGCTGACAAGCATTATAATACCGAAAGCAACAAATAATATTCCTGCCAACATAGGTAATGCGCCTTCATAGACACGGCGCTTCGCCAAATACAATTCCTTGATATTTTTCTGCGCATTCTTTTCCGGTTCCTTAAGTTGCCACCAGGTACCTTTAATGATTTGCTTCATATAAAGCCCCGTAATCAATACAATCAGCCCCAATACACTTACCAATAAGGGGCTCATTGACCAGCCTACATCAAAAACCATACTCGGCTCTTTAATATTGTAGTATATGTCAATATAATACACATCTTCTTCAAGAACGCCGGGATATTCATAAGTTGCCATGACATTCTGACCGCCCACATTATATATCAACTCCAGCATTGTATGTTTTAAACCGTTTTCCTGAATTAAATCATAATGCGATAAAATGGTAGCTTCCGTCTTCCTCATCTGCAGATTCATTCGATTCGACATAATGAAAAGAACAAGTCCGGCCACAACAAAAATACCGCCTAAAATAATACAAACCCAACTCAACAGTTCTTTCTTCTTCGCTTCTGTCATTGTTTAGTCCCCTTTATGTAAGCTAGTAAATTACCTAATTAATTATTATACATTATTTATTTACTTATTGCAAACCAATTCCCACGGTGCTATACTGTTTAAGTTTTGAGAATATTCTGCCTTAGGCAGTAACATAAAATTCAACTTTTCATATGTATAAAAGTGATTGGAGACCTTATGAAACAGACCAGAGACGATATCAGAAACGTGGCAATTATCGCCCACGTTGACCACGGCAAAACCACTTTGGTGGACAGCCTTTTAAGACAAAGCGGTGTATTCCGCGAGAACCAGGAAGTTGCGGAACGCGTAATGGACTCAAACGACATTGAGCGTGAACGCGGCATCACTATTCTTTCCAAGAACACTGCGGTTATGTATAAAGATGTTAAAATCAACATCATCGACACCCCGGGCCACGCTGACTTCGGCGGCGAAGTGGAACGTGTATTAAAAATGGTAAACGGCGTCATTCTTGTAGTAGACGCCTTCGAAGGCGCAATGCCCCAGACCAAGTTCGTACTCCGTAAAGCCCTGGAATTGAAGTTGCCGGTTATTGTGTGTGTCAATAAAATCGACCGCCCCGAGGCAAGACCGGAAGAAGTCATCGACGAAGTTTTGGAGCTTTTCTTAGAGTTGGAGGCCGACGATGCACAGCTTGACTGTCCTTTTATCTTCGCTTCCGCCAAGGCAGGAACCGCGATAAAAGATTTAGGCGACGAGGCCGTGAATATGGCTCCGCTTTTTGAAACCATCATCGACTATATCCCCGCTCCCGAAGGCGATCCGGAAGCAGGCACACAGGTTTTAATCAGTACCATCGATTACAATGAATATGTAGGCCGTATCGGTGTAGGTAAGGTAGACAACGGCACCATCGCCGTAAACCAGGAAGTTGTGATTGTAAACGCCCACGAACCCGAGAAACAGAAGAAAGTAAAAGTAAGTAAGCTCTACGAGTTCGACGGTCTTGCCAAAACGGAAGTGCGCGAAGCAGGCATCGGCTCTATCGTTGCCATCTCCGGTATTGCTGATATCCATATCGGTGATACATTATGCGCAACAGATGCCATCGAACCCATCCCCTTTCAGAAGATTTCGGAACCTACCATTGCTATGCATTTTATGGTAAATGACTCGCCGTTGGCAGGTAAGGAAGGCAAATACGTGACCAGCCGTCACTTGCGCGACAGACTGTTCCGTGAATTGAATACCGACGTATCTTTGCGCGTGGAAGAAACCGATACCACCGAGGCCTTCAAAGTTTCAGGACGTGGTGAGCTTCATTTATCCGTATTGATTGAAAATATGCGTCGCGAAGGCTACGAATTCGCAGTCAGCAAGGCAGAAGTTCTTTATAAAAAAGATGAAAACGACAAGCTTTTGGAACCTATGGAATTGACCTATATTGATGTGCCCGAAGAATTCAGCGGTACGGTAATCGAGAAGTTAAGCCAGCGTAAGGGCGAGCTCCTTAACATGGGCGCAGGCACCGGCGGTTACACCCGACTTGAGTTTGCCATCCCTTCAAGAGGCTTAATTGGCTACAGAGGCGATTTTATGACCGATACCAAGGGAAATGGTATCATTAACAGTATTTTCAACGGATACGGCCCTTACAAAGGCGATATCCAGTATCGTAAGCAGGGCTCGCTTATTGCTTTCGAAAGCGGCGAATCCGTAACCTACGGCTTGTTCAATGCCCAGGAGCGCGGCACCTTATTTATCGGCCCCGGTGAACAAGTTTATTCAGGCATGGTGGTAGGTCAGAATCCTAAAGCTGAAGACATCGAATTAAACGTGTGTAAAAAGAAACAGCTGACTAATACCCGTTCTTCCAGCGCGGACGAAGCATTGCGCTTAACACCGCCCAGAATCTTAAGCCTTGAACAGGCGTTGGACTTCATTGATACAGATGAGTTGCTGGAAGTAACACCGACAAACCTTAGAATTCGTAAAAAGATTCTGGACCCGACATTAAGAAAACGTGCTGCATTTGCGAAAAAAGCGTAAGGTATAACGTAAAAACGAATAACTGTAAAAGATATGAAAACACCCTACACAAATACGTGTAGGGTGTTGTTTGTTTAATCATCATTTGAATTGCGTGAGCTCTTGCCCAATAAATAAAAGATTAGTGCAAAAACGCCAAGGAACGCTGTTACGGCGCCAACAATCATTGCATACTTCTTCACCTGTTTCTTCACTTCTGTCTCAATCACACGATGGTAAGAGGTTACCACTCTGTCACAATCATCCTTCTCTACAAAAGCGGTATCTGACACTGCCTGTATCATTTCATCTCTGGTCATATCCGTCCCTCCTTTTGCTTTTATACCTAACATATAGTATACCACAAATCATTCAATAATGATAGCTTGTTTTTCAAATCATACCATTCTCTTCTAAGTATGCCAACAAACCCTCACATCCATCCATAATATCACGATATGTCACCTCAAAATTACGGGTATACCAGGGATCCGCACATCTCCCGGCCGGTCCGTAAAATCCAACAGAAGATGGAATTTCCCTTCAGGATCACCGCCTGCGATGCGGTTCATATTACGCATATTCCACTCATCCATACCGATGAGCATATCATAGTCCTGATAGTCCTTCTTCGTCATCTGACGTGCACGTTTCTCGGAATAATCGATTCCAAGGCGGTCAAGAATTGCCGCCGTACCGTGATGCACGCGACTGCCGATTTCTTCCGTGCTGGTAGCTGCGGATGCAATGTGAAACTCGGTCGAAAGGCCACGTTCTTCTACCAAATTTTTCATAATGAATTCAGCCATAGGCGAACGACAAATATTTCCGTGGCAAATAAAGAGCACTTTGATTTTTCCTTGCATATCTTGGTATATCCTCGTTTTTCCTTGATTTTACTAGGGTTCCAAGGTTTTACCATCGAAACCCTATCTTGGTATATCATAGCATATTCTGGTATATCTTGGT
>JAGAQZ010000077.1 GCA_017622505.1 Lachnospiraceae bacterium | reverse complement strand
ATTTGGGTTGCAAAAGTCGCGTTTCGTTTACAAAAGTGGCATTTCGAGTACAAAAACTGCGTTTCGCTTACAAATATTAAGTTTTCAATTTACAAAACTGCGTTTTGAATTACAAAGTTGCATCTCGTCTTGCAATTCAGCCAATAACGGCAGATATACCACTTTCAAGTTATTAAAATGACATAAATCTGATATAAATTGAAAAATAGTTCAAAAATCTGCTAATTTTGTGCAAAAATATCAAAAAAATCATTGATTTATCCTAAAAATTAGTTATAATAACAATATAAAGTAAATGGGGACGCAATATTTTACATGCGCAGGATAAGTTAGGGGTAAGTTACCTGTGGATATGTAGAATTGGTAAAAGGGAAGTGCTTTCTGCTATGGGGATGGCAAATAAGGCGAGTACAAAGATACCGTAATAATGCATTGGGCGGTTACGAATCTGCAAAGCGTAAGCTTTGGTAAAAGGCATTTACGGGAAAGAGTACCTTTTACAAAAATTATTTTTACATAAAAAAAGCAGTGAGATGACTTGGGTAAAGGGAAAATCATTATACTGCTTTTTTTATTGTGTGGAAGTGAGGGTGCCGGGCGTGTTTATATTTCGTTTGCGGACACGTTCGCACTCTGTTTTGACACGTAACGGACACTAAACTCAAAGCCTTGTAAACAAGTCTTTTCGTTAAGTGCCGACGGTCAAAAAAGGTCCTTAAACGAAATATAAACACGCCCGGCACCATTTACGCTACGAAAGAAAAAGGTGTAATGAATTTGATGTAGGAGTAAGAAGGGTTAGATGTGTTATAAAATATTGGAATATAAGAGAGTAATATGAATATGACAACAGAACGAAAAAGAATATGCGAGTTATTTCAAGAGCAGATGCAGAAGGATTATTGCTGCAGTTTGGAACAACTCAAGTCAACGGATAATGAATATACAATAAGAGTGTTGAACGAAGGGCGTCGTCGTTTTAAGAAAGATGACGCGATTCTTAAGGTACTATGCATTAACGGTAAGTGCATTTTCTCGGGCAGAGAAGAGATTTTAAAAGAGTGCAAAGCGACGTTTAAGGACTTAAACGGTGCATGGATGTCCCAGTACAAATATATGTACTGGCTGGATGATTTGTTATTGCAACACAAGTATTTCCTGGAAGATTTGCATCATTATTATCTGCCGTTTGGACAGGAACTTTTGTCTTCGGAAGAGATGGAAGCATTGTCTAAAGAATATGAAGTGCGTTGGTATGAAGGGGAAGAAATCGAGCAGTTTCGTGGCGACGAGCGATTTGTTCATGCATATTCCTTTTTGCCGGATGCGCCGGATGTGTTGGGCGTGGCGGTGATAAAGGACGGTGAAATCCTTGGTATGGCGGGAGCCAGCGCAGACAGTGATGTAATGTGGCAAATCGGTATTGATGTAATGCCTGAGAGTAAGGGTATGAATTTAGGGCCTTTTATTATCATTCTTTTGAAGAGAGAAATCCTAAAACGCGGGAAAGTGCCTTATTACGGTACGGTAGAGAGCCATATCCAGTCCCAGAAAGTAGCGGTGAAATCCGGTTTTGTGCCTTATTGGGCGGAAATCAACAGTGCACCGTTACCTGCAGAGGCAGACGAGGATATTTAGTACCGGAATTTCATTGAAAAGCATTGGTGCGCACTTGTTTTAAAAGTACAAATCTGTTAGAATAATTGTTTGAAGTCAAGCGTGCAGAAATGCTTATCGGACAGTGTGTAAGAGTTAAATCAAATCAGATGTCGACTTCATTTTAAGAAAATTATCATAAAAGGAGGGCGTATTTTTTTTACGCGTATAAAGTTATGGCAGAATGTTCACATGACTGCAGCAGTTGCAGTGAAAATTGTTCAGAAAGAGACCCGAAGAGCTTTCTTGAGAAGCCCCACGAGTCTGCAAATATTAAAAAAGTAATTGGTGTTGTCAGCGGTAAGGGTGGTGTTGGTAAGTCACTTGTGACTTCCTTACTGGCAGTAGCGATGAAGCGTAAAGGTTTTAATACAGGTATTTTGGATGCGGATATTACAGGACCTTCCATTCCTAAGGTGTTCGGTCTTACCGAGAAGGCTTATGGAGATGAAAACGGTATTATTCCCGTAAAAACAACTACGGATATTGATATTATGTCCATTAACCTTTTATTACCGGACGAAACCGATCCTGTTATTTGGAGAGGACCGGTGATTGCAGGTACCGTAAAACAGTTCTGGACCGATGTACTGTGGGGCGATAAGGATTATCTCTTTGTAGATATGCCTCCCGGAACCGGCGATGTACCTCTGACCGTATTCCAGTCGCTTCCCGTAGACGGAATTATCATCGTGGCATCACCCCAGGAACTGGTATCCATGATTGTGGAGAAGGCTGTGAAAATGGCGACCTTAATGCACATTCCTGTGTTAGGTATTGTAGAAAATATGTCTTATTTCGTATGCCCTAACTGTAAGGAAAAGCACTATATTTACGGCGAAAGTCATATTGAAGAAATTGCCGAAGAATACGGTATTAAGAATGTGGCTAAGATTCCTATGGATGCCAATCTTGCAGCTGCTTGTGACGCAGGCATGATTGAAGTATTCAAGGGCGACTGGTTGGACGAAATGACCGAGATGCTGAAGAATTTGTAAAAGATGACCCCGCTGCAGGTAAAAGCCTGCGGTAGGGTTGTTGTGTAATTTGGAAGGAATGATTTTATGAAAAAAACACTTAAAATTCTGTTTCGAATATTTTATATAACTGTATTTGCGGTTGTCCTGCTGGTAGTTGTTTATGCTTTATTACCCAAGATGTGGGGAAAGGCAACCATACGAGTAGATGGAGCGACATATTTGACGGAATCTGTTACCGGCTATTATGAATTAGGCGAAGAATTGAATTTGAATTGTGCACAGGAAAATGGAGTGATTAAATTCAATCATGTGAAAGGCAACTATGGGATGTATGATTATGTCATTCCCATCAGAACTGAAAACATTGATACGGAGTTGGTGGTGCATTTTTTTAAAACAAATCAGATGAGAATAGATACGCTGGATATAAAAGTTGAACTGTATGAGTCAGATGGTATTTGGAATGCGGATGTTGTAATTGAAACAGACGTGCGAACATATGAAGAAACTTTCTGTAATATTGTAGAAAATGGAATGGAGATAAGGGTAGAGTAATGACAAAGGAGGTAAACGCATGACTAAGATTATACCTAATATGCTGAAACAATTGTATACTATTTTGTTTGTTCCGGCCTTTTGCATCATAATGCTGGGTATATGTATGTTAATAGGCGGATACGATGTGATATCATTTGTAGGAATATTACTGTGCTTTGTCTTTGCTATCTTTTGGTCTGTGCGTGTTTATTATTTGACACAAAGCTTTTGCTTGGAATATGGTGATGGCAAGATTTCTGTGTGTCGCGTCAGTGGCGAGCATACGGGGGCATTCCGCAAACGCCATAAAGATGTTTTTTATATAAGTGAAATAAAAGAATATGGATTCTCCAAGGAACTATTTGGGGAAAACAGAGAATATCATGGTTTGTTTAATCTCGCACCTTTGATTCGGAATGTACTAATCCATACAGATATGGAAGGAAGAGAAATTTCGTTCTGCTTAAAAAATGGTAAAGCGATTTGTTTTCCGTCCATATATTTTAAAAATGGACAATTATATGAGCTAAAGGAATATATAGAGAAGGAAAGAGGAATTAAGCCGAAAGGAGTCTTGGCATCTTCGCTTTTGGTCACAAAATTTACAAATGAAAAAATAAATATTTTTTATGGTAGCAAAGAGTTTTCAAAGGAAGCATTGAAGGATATTGAATTGTCGTTTGATGACTGCAATACATATTTTACCCAAGATGGTGTTGTAATATATGATTTGATGCGTGTAGTTTATATTCCATATAATAAATTGCGAAGTATTACTTCTCATAAGTCGGGAGGATATCGCAGTTCTGTGGTTGTAAGGGCTTGCTGCTATTGGTTGGCAAACGGAACGTGCTATGTGGGACCGGGTATGAAACCGGAAGATAAAAAGCTTTTAGGTGTATATATGAAAGAAAATCATCCTGAAATGGAAGTGGATTTTGATTTGATTTATATTGGGATGCCGTAAAACATATTACAACTTCATTACAAATTTATTACTTTCGTAACAAAAGTATTACATTTTCAAACCGGAAATGTAATACTTTTTTAATATTTCCGACTTATTTGTTTTTGAGCGGATTTTTTGCCGAAAATCCGTTGATTTTTAAGAAAAAAGCTGATATGTTTGAGGTGCAAAATTACAGTAAAAGAGGGAATGAAAATGAGAGGAAAAAAGCGTTTTTTAGTTGGAAGCATATTGTGTCTGTTAATGATAATTTGCTTATCAGGGTGTAAGGACGAGTTGGACAGTCAGGGAAATATGCAACCGGCTATCGGACAGGAAGAGAGTATTTCCGGAATGGAATCGGAAAATACGGAGCCGGAAGAAACTTCGGAGGATACGTGGGAAATAGACCCGGAGTTTGTGGAAGAAATGATTCTGGTATATGAAGATGTCCTTCAGCCCATAGGAACGGAAGAAGAATTTGATAAGCTGGATGCTGTTGATTGGGAAGAAGATGTTCGTCCTTTTATGGAATATAACTGGTTGCGGGATTCCGGGATTGAGGCAAATCATTTGGTGGACAACCGATGGGTTATGCAGTTGGGAGATTTGAATCAGGACGGACAGCCGGAGATGCTGATTTCCGAGGTGATTTATAACAAAGAGGAATTCACTTATATATACACCGTAAAAGATGGGGAAGTGGTGCCTTGCGGAAGATTAAACGGTAGCAGGGACTATATGTTTCAAGAGGACTTTTCCGAGGCAGGGGCTTTTTATCCGTCTTATTATGTGGATGTTTATCAAAATGAAGAGGGCGATTTGCGCTTTTTATCCTGTGATGTGGTACAGATGGCAGACTGGGGCTGGATTCAGATTTATGCGGGAAGCTATGACGGTGAGACTGTAAGCTGTGAGCCCGTATATGGCGCCGGATTTGCCAAAAGTTCGGACGGAGCAATGCATTATACCTGTTATGTGGGTGACATCGTGGAAGAGAATAAACAAATGGAAGATGATGAAAAGTATAGCGAGTTTAACCGCTTGATGGACGAATATATGGAAGGCTATGAGAAGGTGGATATGGATTTCATTGTTTCAGAATATTATCCGCCGGAAGTGGCAATGTATATGCCGATAACAGACCAAAAGACGGTGTCTGATAATATTCGGTATGGTTTTGCCAAAGCATTGGATTATGACATTGCGTCGGCAGGCACCCTTACCGAGGAAGAATTGCGTCAGATTAACGAGGATGCGAAACTTGTTTACGAGGAATATGTAAGCAATGATGAGAATATGCGTTATTATGCAACGCCTACCGGAGAAGAGAAGATGAAGTATCGTACGGAATATGTTATGGCGGATGCGGATGGCAACGGAATCCTTGATTTAGTCATTCGAGAACCCAGGCAGTGGTATTTCTATACTTATGATTATGAGAAGGATGAAATGGTGAATTTTGCATGTGTCGGATCGGGGCATGCTTATGAATATGATATGCGGTCGGACGGAACCTATATTTATTGGGGAATGAAAGGTCCGCAGTTTGAGGACGAATGTTACAGATTGTATTTTAGACACTTTTATCTGGATGAAGACGGCGAAGAGGTGACTATAGAATGGTTTGATATTGAGGATATCAACGATGACCTTGAATATGGCAAAGGCGATGTGATTAGCATGCAATACGGAGATGGCGAAATTGAGGAATGTTCCTACGAGGAATGGAGAGGCGTTGCCTGCAAATACATTGAAATGGTTGGCGGTCAATCTACCATAAACAAGGATTTGGAGTTGAAGGATATGGTAGAGTGGACGGTGTATTTCGAAGGGCAATAAAGAATTTTAGTATAAAAGTATAGGTTTTGTGTATAAAGTAAGGAAAAGTATAAATGGGAGTAAATAAATTAGGACAAATAAGAAAATATATTACCTTGGCGGTTTTGAGCGGATTATTATGTTTCGGTATGGCTTGCGGAGAAACAGAAACGGATGCCGGTATAGGTGAGGTGTCTGTTTCGGAAGATGTAACCGCAAGTACAACAGAAGAAACGGAAGGAGAAGCACCGGAAGATGGAAATGAAGAACTATCGGTTGAGGCATCAGAAGATGGTTTAAATGGGACCTGCAATTGGGATGAAGTTCTGGAAGATATCGCCTATGGCAGACGATTTGATGATATATTGTATGGTTGCAATAAAGCGGAATATGGATTTTATGATGTCAATGGTGATAATGTGGATGAACTGATTATAGAAGGCAAATATAGCGGTTTATACATTTTTATGTGGCAGGACAATGAGGTAAAAGAAGTATTCAATTCGTATCGTGCGGTTTTGTTGGAAGACGGAAGTGTCTGGTATTGTATTTTAGGAGGGGCACCGAAGCACACCACCTACAACAGATATGTTTTTGATGGGACAGAGTATCAGAAAACGGCTGTTTATGAAGTATATGACGGAGATGAGGATGGTTCGTATTCCGAAAACGGTGAAGGCGATTTGTACTTTTATTATGATTGTACCGGTGAAGATGCAGAGGAACAGACACTGACCAAAGAAGAATGGGATGGATTAACGGAACCCTATATAAACGGTAGCGAAGCTGTATTGCGTGATACCGGAGTACTGGAAGCATATACGATGTATTATGTGGAAGAAAATGTATGTGAGAATCCGTTGTTTGCACAGTTTATCAATGGTGAAGTCAAAGCTTATGATAATGTGCAGGATACCGGAGAATACTCTTGGTTTGGCACAGAGAATTATGTGGAGTTTTATGGAAGTCAATTTTCCATCAACGACTTGTATTCCGGATATAGGAAAGAAGATGAGCGGATAGATACCATACATATTTTAACGGAGGATTTTAGCGGAGACGGTAAGGATGAATTGATTCTTATTGTTACCTGTAATAAGAATCAGGGTATGGTGCATGTGTTCCATGAAGAGGAAGGGAATTTGTATGCGTGGGAGCCTTTGTATTGTTGGGGACAGAAAGATATTAGTCTGCCCGTATATTCCAATGGCATGATTGAGTGGTGCCATGGAAATTATGGTCAGTATAATGAAGATGGGTATTTTGAAGTGGCTTTAACGTATACATATCGATCAGAACTTGTGACTACCGGGGAACGAGAGAATTATTTTACGCTGAATATTTATGAAGATGGTATAAAGGTAAAAACTTTACAATATATGCAGTATGAGCATTGCTTTGAAAAGGAAAGTGAATGCACCCCGGAAAATTTAGCGATAAAAGAAGAATTCGATGCCGTTTTTAATCAATTTAAAGAGGAGAATGGTGAAGAAAAGATTATTCATAAAATATATAAAACAAATGTTGATACATTAGAAGGCGCCCAAATGATTCAAATGGGAGAGCTGATTGGTGAATAAGAAGAAGGGAACCTTGATAAGAGGTTCCCTTTTTCTTGTTTAAGGTTCCGCAATCTCTGTTACCCCAACATAAATATTGGAGATGGAATACCAGGTTGCAAAGTCTGTTACGCCCGTCGGATTCAAATTGAAAATCTGTTGGAAGGTACGGACTGCTTCGGCAGTTCCGGGGCCGTAAATGCCGTCTTCCGAAACGCCCGGGAGGGCAGGATAGTTTCTTTTGATTCGATTCAGCTGTTGCTGTAATTGCAAGACTTTGCTGCCCCTGGAACCGATGGTTAAGTCATAACCGGGCCAGGAGGCAGGGACGCCTTCAATCTGATCGGCGGAATTGATAAACATATCGTTGCCGTAATAGTAGCGGATGATATCAATGGCAGAATAGCCTTCTTCGCCCAGATACATAGAGCCCCATTGGCTTAAACCGCGACAGGTGGTCCTTTTACCGTCGCAGTAGGAGGTGAAAATCGGTTGCTTCACGCCGGGGCGGGATAGGTAGTTGTTAAAAATTGAATCTACAATCCGGTCGATATTGGCGTAAATATTTCTGCCGTAGATAAACTTCTGGTCAAAAGCGGTGGAAGAGGTAATGGTAAAATTGTAGCCACGATTCCGGTACCACTCTGTATACACGCGATTCAGCGTAAAACTCATAATAGCTAAGGTGTTGGCATAAATGGTGCTTTCCGGCCAAGTAGGAAAGATTTCACTGCTGACCACGTTTTTAATATAATCCCGATAAGGTACGTAGTAATTCGGTGCAGTACTATCATTTGGAATACCGTCGTGCACGATAATGGTTTCGGGGATTACAACCCTGGAAAGAACAATCTCACCGGTTTCGGCTTCGGGCTTGATTTCCGCTTCCGGTGTTTTGGAAGGATAGTCACCTACCAGAGTGTGTATGGGAATATTAATAGTGCTTGCACCTGTTCCGAAACGCACCGGAACTAAGGCTGCAGGCTGGATAGAGGTTTCGTCCGCCAGTAATTCGGAACCGTTGATGGTAAGAGGTTCATAACCTTCTGCCAAAATAATAAAACGATATTGGGAAAAAGGTTGCGGGCTGTCGGGATTTAAAGAATAGGACAGCGGAGGTGTAGGCAAGGTAATTCCTTCTGTTTGTCCGGAAGAATTAGTGATTAAGGTATAAAGCAGATTGTCGGGTTCTTCTACGGAGAAAACCCGGACTTCGGCGTTGGGTATGGGAATGGTAGTGGATACTCTTGTAACAAAGAAGACAAGCCTGCCGGTATCATCGCTTGTCGTAGGCGTCATAGAATCCATATGTAACCTCATAAGTTTCCTTGACAATAGATATGCAAAAAGACGCTTTGATATGCATCAAAGCGTCTTGTAAGTTCTGATAAAATTAAATTATACAATGTAATCAAAAGAAGGAGCTGACATATTCTTAATCACACCGCCCATATTGGTATAGCTGATGGTACGGTTTCTTCTCATAAGGTCTGATAAAACATCGGTCTTCTTGGAAGAAGTATCAGTAGCGCTGTCTTTGGTAGCGGTATCTGCTTCTTTGTCAGTTGCTTCTGTTTTCTCAACTACCTTACCGTCTTCGGTTTCGGTAACGGTCTTATCGTCAGACTTAGTGTAAGTCTTTTTCAATCTGTCGAGAATGTCGTTAGAAGAGTTCTTCTTCACATCTTCGTCGCCGTACTTGTCGTAATAAGCACCTAAAAGCTTGCCGTAGCTTCCGGATTGGATCAAAGAGCGATCCGATAATGCGGAATAAACACCACTTGAAGAACCGCCTAAGATACTGCTTGTTAAAGATGCCATGGATGACGAACCATAGCCACGCGTATTGTACATACTTTGGAACATAGATGAAGCGTTATATAAACCACCGATATTCATTTGATTCGCCTTCCTTTCTTGCGACTTGCGTACACCAACGGCACACTATCACATATTCTTACCATAATTATAGTACAATAGCACTGAAAAAACAAGGTATTTATTAGATATTTATCAGAAAAATTATTAACAACTAAATATAGTATTTTTTTATATGTTTTATTGCTTTATACCCACAAATAGTGCTATAATGTATGAGTTGAATTAGGATAGGACAACTATGCCCAAATACGGATGAAAAGAGGTGAGTAATTTGAAAAGAGCAGTACTTTCCATGCTGGAAGAAAATTATGCATTTGAGAACAATAAGGGAAGTCTGGACTTTTCCTGCGATGTAATCGAAATGAGTTTTGATAAGGCGGAGCAGAGAAAGGGTACTTTTCAAATTCAGAATATGGCGGAAACGCCTATGGAAGGATATATTTTATCCAATGATATGCGTATGCAGTGCCTGACACCGATTTTCAGAGGTGAGAGTGCAGAGATTACATATTGTTTTGACAGTACGGGAATGGAACCCGGCGATGAGATAAAAGGCGAGTTTCAGATTATTTCCAACAAGGGTGAATATACTCTTGCATTCGAGGTGCGAAGAGAGAAAAAGTATCTTTACAGCACGATGGGAAATATCCGTAACCTGTTCCATTTTGCCAACCTTGCTAAAACCAACTGGGAAGAGGCAGTGCAGTTATATTATTCCCAAGGTTTTAAAGGCATTCTGGAAGGAAACGATGCCCAGTATATCAGCATCTATCGCGGATTAAGCACAAGACCCGGCAATCAGCAGAATGTGGACGAGTTTTTGGTGGCGGTAAAGAAGAAGTCCCGCATTTCCTACGAAGCCGATGTGAAAGAAATTCGTGTGAAAGATCCGGAAGAAACCCTTATGCAGGAACTTGAAATCACCAAGAACGGTTGGGGCTATGTAGCACTGGAAGTTTCGGTGGAAGGTTATTTCGTAGGGATTGAGAAAGAGACCTATACCGAGGATGATTTCCTGGGCAATGTCTGTCGTATACCGGTGTATCTGGAACCTGAACATATGCATCAGGGCATTAATTACGGCAAAGTGACCGTTAAGACGCCTAAGCAGGTGATTGAGATTCCTGTTGTGGCTGAGAATTATGCGGTTTCCACAGAGAATAACGAAGACTATGAGTGGTTGAAGCTTACGGCTGCAATCACCAAAGAATATATTGATTTCCGCTTGGGTAAAAAAGACACACAGGGCTGGATTGAAAGCACGATGCCCTTGGTGGATAAAATGTCCGGAACGGAAGAGCAGAACATTATTGCAAGCCTTTACCAGGCACAACTTTTACTGGCACAGGAGCGTACCGCGGATGCAGACTATTTGCTGGAGCGCGTGGAAGAATGGATGTCGGAGAGCAAACAGCTTCCCGAAGTTTACGGATATTTCCTTTACCTGACCACACTTTTAAACCGTGACGAAAGTTATACCGATAAGGTTGCCCACAAAGTAAAGAAAATGTTCCAGCGTGAGCAGGACAATTTCCGCCTTGCATGGTTGATGTTATATCTGCAGAAGAATTTATTCTTTTATGAGGATAAAAAATGGGACTTCTTAGAAGAACGTTACGACAGAGGCGCAAGCAGCCCCGTACTTTATGTGGAGGCTTTGCAACTTCTCTGGGAACAGCCTTCGTTACTTGTGAAACTTGAAAGCTATGAAATCAGCCTTCTGCTTTTTGCAATGAAGCACGATGCTTTAAGCGCAGAAATTGCAGAACGTATTCAGTTTTTGTGCGGTCGTGAAAAGGAATATGATTTCCGAATTTATGCGATTTTAAAATATTGTTATGAGAAGTGTCCCACCAAGGAAATGGTACAGGCAATCTGTACCTACTTGATGAAGGGCAACTGCATCGGCGAAGAGTACTTCCCTTGGTACGCCAAGGCGGTGGATTTGGAGCTTCGCTTAACAAGATTATACGAATACTACATAATGTCCATCGATTTGAATTACAAGGGTGAATTGCCCCAGATGGTAATGATGTACTTTGCATATCAGAATAATCTGGATTATGAGCGTATGGCATTTTTGTATGCAAACGTGTGGGAGCACCGAGGAAGTTTTCCTGAAATTGCCCTGTCGTATACGGAGCATCTGGAAGATTTCGTAAGAGAGCAGATTGCATACGGAAGAATCAATCCGCACTTAATTAAACTGTATAAAAGAATTCTTGTGCCGGCGATTATGGATGTGAAGTTTGCCAACGACGTGGCGCCTATGCTTTTTATGCACGAGGTCAACGTAGACGATAAGGCAGTCCGCAATGTGGTAATCGTACATGAGCATTTGCGTGGGGAGAAGAGTTATCCCGTAGAAAACGGTAAAGCCTATGCGCCGATTTACAGTATCTTTTATAAAATTTTATTTGAAGATGCTTACGGCAACCGTTATGTACCGAATGAGTTTTTGAAACCGGTGTCGGTACTTTTTGATGAAGAATTATTCAAAACAATTCAGCCTATGACGCAGGAGCAGGCGGGCGTTCTTCTGTATTATTGCGAAGACCGCAGAAATTATATCAATATTACGGATATGAATGTCTATGCGTATGCGAGACTTTTACATAGTGAGGAAATTACTTCGGCGTACTACCGCGAGCTGTTGGTGGCCTTGATTAAGTTCTATTTTGAGCAGGATTATATCCGCGAATTGGACGAGGTGCTTTTAGAGGCAGAGCCTGAGTATATGAGCGCAATCGACAGATCGGAGCTTGTACATATTCTGGTGGCCAGAGGTATGTATGATACTGCCTTTGAATGGGTGTGCGAGTTTGGCGCGGAGCATATGGAAGTAAAAACCGTATTGCGCCTTTGCAGCAGACTTCTGGAGCGTAGGGATTTCGAAGAGGAAGAGTGCATGCTGGGCTTATGCAGCTACATATACCGCAGAAACCGTTATGACGAGAATATTCTCTTTTATCTTGTGAAATATTTCGAGGGCGGCATCCGCGAATTGCAGGGACTCTTACGTAACAGTGAAGGTTTTGCGGTGGATACCTATACTCTGGTAGAACGATTATTGGTGCAGTCTTTGTTTGCCGGTGTTTATATCGGTGAAAAGATGAAACTGTACAATGTATATATGCAGATGAGCGGAAGTCTCGACATTGAGAAGGCCTTTTTGACAAGGTGTGCGTATGATTATCTCGTGGAAGAATGCGTGACGGAAGATAAGGTTTTTGACCGGGTGACACAGCTTATGGCAGAAGGTGAGAAGATGAACCGCGTCTGCAGACTTGCGATTGCAAAACATGAATCGGGATGCGAGGCGGCTACCTGGAATACGGAAGTGTTAAAAGCAATTCTGTGTGATGAGCTTTCAAAGGGAAATTGTTTCCCCTTCTTCCCTGTATTTGCAGAGAGTATTAAAGAGGCATTGCCTTTTACGGACAGAACCTTTGTGGAATATAAGGGCGAGCCGGGCAGTAAGGTGGTAATCCACTATGCAATCGAGCGCGAGAACGGTGGAGAGACCGAGTACCGCAAGGAAGAAATGCGCAATCTCTACGGCGGTATTTTTGTAAAAAGTTTTATCCTGTTTACGGGCGAAAGTGTGCAGTATTACATTACGGAGCAAAACGGCAACCGTGAACAGTTGACACAGAGCAGCACGGTACAGCGAAGCGAAAGCGACAAGGTGACAAGCGTCTGGAGATTTGCACTGCTGAACGAAGCTGTAAACTGTAAAGAGCAGAAGGATTATGAGAAGGCAGGGAAAGCACTTGCCGAGTATCGTAAGAAAGATTTTATGATTCGTGAAATATTCGGAAATGTATAAAATTTTCATGGAGTAAGTTATGCTGGCAGAAATCAAAGATGTATTTGAAAAAATGAATAAAGACCGTTATGTAATCGGCTACGATTTGAACAACGACTATGTTCAGATGAGTTTCTGTCGCATTGACAGTGATAATCCCGAGACGTTCAGTGCTTCCGAGGAACAGGAGCAGTATAATATCCCGTTGGCCATCTGCAGAAAAAGAAGTACCGGACAATGGCTTGTGGGTGAGGATGCCATGGAATGCGCCGATGACGGTGATGGTCAGTTGGTGACAGGTTTCCTGGAAACAGCCAAAGAAGGCGGTACGGTAAGTATCGACATGGAAGAATATCATGCCAAAGATTTGCTGGCACTTTTTATCAAGAGAAGTCTGGGTATGTTGCCTGTAATGGAAACACCGGAAAAGATTGCCAACATCACTATTGCCTTGCGGAATGCGGATGTGCAGATGATTAAAATGCTTCAGTCGGCAATCAGCGTTTTGAAGGTGGGCGAAGAGCGGATTTCTTTTACAGGATATGAAGAGTGCGTATTCTTTTATATGCTTTATCAGAATGCGGAATTGCAGAATCATCAGATTCTGGTGTTTGATGCAGGCGGTGAGAATCTCTGGAGCTACAGACTTGAGAGAAACCATTTCGTAAATCCCGGCATTGCCATGGTGGAGTCCAAGGAATATCAGGATTTCAAGGTAAAAGATCCGCGCTATTTAAGCAATGTGGAGAAAGATAACAAACTGTTACAGATTGCAACGGAGATTTGCGAGAACAGGGTGTTCTCGGGAGTTTTCTTAATCGGTGAAGGCTTTTATGATGACTGGTGTAACAGTTCATTGAGATTTCTGTGCAGAAACCGCAGGGTATTTAAGGGTAATAATCTTTTCAGTAAAGGTGCATGTCTGGCGGCCAAAGAGAAGGTCAATCCGTCAGGCTATGAGAAGACAATCCGTTATTTCGGAGCGGACCGTTTGAAATGCAGTCTTGGAGTGCTGGTGCGTGAAAATGGCAAGGAAGTAAATCTTTCCTTGATTGAGGCCGGTGAGCACTGGTATGAAGCAGAGGCGAAAATAGAAATGATTTTACACGAGACCGACATAGTTCCCATTGCAGTGGAATATGTTGGCAGCAGACAGACGGCGGTGGCAGAATTTGTGTTAAAAGGTCTGCCGGTTACGCCAAATCGTATGACTAGAATTGAGTTGGAGGCCAAAATGACATCAGAGAATCATGTGGTGTTGAAAGTTACGGACTTGGGCTTCGGTGAAATATATCCTTCCTGCGGATTGGAATGGACGGAAGAAATGGATTTGCAGGGATAATCGGGAAAGGAAAACAAAGTGGGTAAGGTATACGAATGCATCGGAAGAAAAGCGAATAAGCCCTTTTTCTTAGAGAATATATGTTGCAATATCTTTTCGGCAGAAGAGCTGGTTTATTGTATTTATGAAAATGCTGAACTTCTGGAAAAAGATATCTTTACAACTGAATTAGCCAACTGGCTGGAGGATGAATGTGAGACTGTAAAACTAGCGGACAGACTGTATCAGCTTCTTAGCAAAGATGCGGAAGTGGCAGAGTTTGCGCAGGTTTTATTGGAGGAGTTTCCTTTCGTGAGCAGTGGGCAGCAGGCACGTTTCCTTGATTTGCTTAGTGAGGAAAGTGATGAGAGCGGACCGGCGCGAAGGAAACGAAGAGGTGATTATTTCCTTCAAAAGGGGCGTTATGTGCATGCCTTGAATGAGTATGAAGCAGTATTATCGGAAATCTCACCGGAGGATGTGGAATTACAGGCGGATATCTATCATAATATGGGTATGGCAAGAGCCGGACTGTTTCTCTTAGAACAGGCACAGCAGGATTTCCTTAAGGCATATGAGTTGGACGGCAAGGAAGAACATTATTACTACTATGCGGCGTCAATGCGTTTCAGTATGAGTGACAGCGAATATATCCGAACCATCAGTGATGATGTGCAGATGCGTGAAATTACATTGAAACTGGAAGCTAAAATGCAGGAAGCTAACAGCAAATGGGAAGCAGGCCCCGGGGTAGAACTGGCAGAGACACAGCAGAAGTTAAAAGATGCCGGTGAGACCGAATATGCAGAATGGGTGAATAAGACATTGAGCGATTTCAAAGAAGAGTATCGCAGATGCATACAGTAACGGAGAGTACGAATGGGTTTTTGGAGTAATTTATTCAGAGGAAAAAGCACAACTGAATACGATGCGCAGGTCAATGAGGCACAGTATTATGAAGTGTCTAATTTTACCGATGATACTCAGAGAACCCGCTATATCGAAAGTTGCCTGGAACAGATGAAGGCGGCTTCGGATGAGATTGACTTACTTAACCGCGAGTATGATTCGGTAACGGCGTATTTGAACGATACCGATGAAATCGAACGTTTGCCGGAGCATATCCGCACACCGATTCAGGATTGCGCGACGAAGCTTTTACGCCTGGAAAAAGAATTTACGAATTATACTTCCAAGAAGGACCTTTTGAGCGGTGAAGACTATGCGTTGATGGAACGTCTTGAGGATGAAATGCCGGAAGGTTATGAGAAACTTAAGAAGAGCGAGGAGTATCAGAAACTGGTTAAGGAAGATATGAGACGTATCGAAGGTGAGAAGCAGGCATATTATTACCGTAAAGCAGAGTTGAAAGGAATGCTTGCCAATATCAAGGGTGTCTTTTTTATCTGCGTTGTGGCGGCAATTACCTGTGTGATTATGCTTTTGATTCTTCAATTCGGATTTGAATTGGATGCACAGATTGGATATATTTTAACGGCGGGAGCTACAGCAGTTGCTTTTACGGTTTTATTTGTAAAAAATATCGATATGCAGCAGGAAGCGGCCAAGGTGGAAAAAAGCATCGGTAAGCTAATCCATATGCACAATACCGTAAAAATCCGCTACGTGAATAACACCAATCTTTTGGAATATCTTTATATGAAATACAATGTTGACAGCTCGGCTTTGTTAAAAGAACTGTGGGACAAATATGTATCGGAACGCGCGGAGCGTGAACGTTTCGAGCAGACCAAATACGATATTACATTTTATCGCGACGAGTTATTGCAGCATATGCGTAAGTTACACATCGCTGATCCGGACATTTGGATTCATCAGGCGGAGGCCTTGGTGAACCGTAAGGAAATGGTGGAAATCCGCCATAGTCTGGTAGAAAGACGGCAGAATTTGCGTAAGCAGATGGAATACAATAAGGACGTGGCGGTAGATGCACAGACGAAACTTAAGGATATGATACATGCGTATCCCAAGTATGCAAATCAGGTTTTACAGCAATTGGAAGCATTTGAGAACAGAATGAAATCGCGGTTGTAAAACGGTAGAAAGCGTGTATAATTAGGAAGTTGTAATCCGCTGTTGTGGCAACAGCGGATTTAGCTTTGCATAAAGGATATAAAAGTATGAAAAAAAGAATTTGGATTGCAGCCGTTCTTCTTTTGCTTGTGAACCTGGCGGTGGTGGCTTTTGTCTGGTATACCTTCGGCAAAACCCACAGCAGTATTACGGTGGAAGCAGGAAGCAAAGTAGGAGCGGAGCATTTTATAAAAGGCAAGGTGGAGAGCATTGCCTTTGCAGAAGATTGTCCTGCATTTGATACAAATGTGCCGGGGAAATATGAATTGAAAATTACGGCAGATGGTTTTACAAGAACCTGCGTATTGAATGTGGAAGATACCACGGCGCCGACCGCGAAGGCGGTCCCTGTTTATATGTCGGTGGGCGAAGTATATGAGGCGGATGCCTTTGTTACAGACATTAAAGATATAACGGCTGTTACAGCAAGTTTTAAGGAACGCCCTGATTTCGGCGGTTATGGTAAGCAGGACGTCACCATTGTATTAAAAGATGCGGCCGGTAATGTAACCGAAATTGTATCGGAATTATATGTTTTAAAAGTAAAAGTACATGAGAATTATGTTTGGGACGTAACCAAAGGCGTTCCGGCACCGGATTGGTTTCTTTTAAAACCGGGTGAGATTTCTTACGCGGGAACAGGTTTGGCTTTTGTTGATTTCGAGCAAACGGGTGTATATCCTGTATGGCTTATGGTTGACGGAAACCGTTGTGTGGTGAATATGGAGATTACGGATTCTAAGGTGCCGGAATTTACGGTGCAACCGGTTACGGGGTATTTAGAGCATCCGGTAAATGCGGAGGCCTTTAAGGAGACATTGACAGACCATACAAAGGTAACCTTTGCTTACAAGGAGGAGCCTGACTGGACGCTGGAAGGCGAGCAGGAGGTTGTGGTTGTAGCTAAGGATTCCGCAGGCAACGAGGCGGAAGTGCCGGGGATTTTAACATTGATTCCGGATACGGAAGCACCGGTGATTATCGGTGCCGGAAATATTTCGGTTTGTCTTGGTGAGAATGTATCCTATCGTACCGGCGTAAGTGCTTATGATGATTGCGACGGTGTTGTGCAGGTAGAGATTGATAACAGTGCCGTGGATTTGACAACTTTGGGTACATATCACGTAATTTATACTGCTACGGATGAGGCCGGAAATGTGGCAACCCAGGATATTAAGCTGACGGTAATGCCTGAACGTAACGAAGCAATTACCTTGGAAGCAATGTATGCTGAAGCGGATAAAGTATTGGCAGAGATCATTACCGAAGATATGACGGATTACGAGAAGGCAGAAGCAATTTATAATTGGACCCGCTGGAAAGTTGGTTGGATTAGCGATTCCCAGAAGGAGAACTGGGTGGAATCGGCCTATGATGGTTTCGTATATCGCAAAGGCGATTGCTATACATATGCAAGTGTTGCCAAGGCATTGCTTACAAGAGCCGGTATTCCTAACGTGGATATTTGGCGTAAATCTACCACCAGCAGTCATTATTGGAATTTGGTGGATACAGGCGAAGGCTGGTATCACTTCGATGCTACTCCCAGAGCCGATAAAACCATTGTTTTTATGTGGTCTGAGAATCAGTTGCTTGCCGATGAAGCGGTGAGGCGCAGTCACGTGTATGACCATTCGTTGTTCCCTACGGTAAACGCGAATTAAAACAGGAGCAGAATATGAGAAAGAAGTTAGGAGTCATCGGCGGAATGGGGCCTTTGGCCACAGCCCTTTTTATGGAGCTTGTGATTGAAATGACCGATGCCCGTCAGGACAAAGAACATATATGTATGGATATTGTTAACACACCGACAATTCCGGACCGGACGGATTACATCCTTGGTAAAAGTACGGATTGTCCTGTGGAAGGGATTTTATCCGTAAAAAAGGAATTGGAGAGCCGCGGCGCCGATGTTTTGGCGATGCCCTGTAATACTGCCTTTTACTTTTATGAGGAGTTGGTAAAAGAGGGCTTGCCCATCATTCATCCGATTGAAGAGACAGCGATTTGCTTAAAAGACGCCGGTATCAAAAATGCAGGTATTCTTGCAACCGACGGAACCATTCAGACGAAACTTTTTCAGGAAGGTTTGAAACAACATGGTATTGAGACGGTTATCCCTGACGAAGTACATCAGAAGCTTGTTATGAGCATGATATATGATGATGTAAAAGCCGGTAAGCCGATTGATTCCGGGAAGATGCAGGCAGTAGAGGAGTATCTTAAGTCAAAAGGAGCGCAGGTTTTAATTCTCGGTTGTACGGAATTATCCGTAGCCAAGCGAAACGGTCTTGTCGGGCCGGGATATCTTGATACTTTGGAAGTAATGGCGAGAAAAGCAGTGTCAGAGTGCGGTGTTTTGAAAGCGCAGTACGAGAAATTAATTTAAAAAGAATATCGGTCGAAAAGAGTATTAAAACCAGAGAATATTGAAGGTAAAGAGTATTAATTAAAAATACGAAAATAAAAGAGGAATAATCATGCAAAATCATGTATTGGATTATTTAGACAATAT
>JAGAQZ010000076.1 GCA_017622505.1 Lachnospiraceae bacterium | reverse complement strand
CTTCGGTATTGTATACGGTATCAGTTCCTTTGGTTTGAGCCAGGATTTAAGCATCAGTCCAAAGGAAGCGAAAGTATATATTGATGAGTATTTTAACACGTATCCCGGAATTAAGGCTTTCCTGGATAAGGCAGTGGCAGATGCCAAGAAGTTAGGTTATTCCACAACGATGTTTGGTAGAAGACGGCCGATTCCCGAGCTTTCTTCATCGAATTTTATGCAGAGAAGTTTTGGCGAGCGTGTAGCGATGAACGCGCCCATTCAGGGAACGGCGGCAGATATTATGAAGATTGCAATGATTCGTGTGAGAGACCGTTTGGCAGAAGAGAATTGCAAATCCAAAGTACTTCTGCAGGTGCACGATGAACTGCTACTCGAAGTAGAGAAAGAAGAAGTATCCAAGGTGGAAGAAATTCTTCGCAGGGAAATGGAGAATGCGGCGCAGTTAGCGGTATCCTTGGATGTGGATTTGCATACGGGAGATAACTGGTATGAAACGAAATAAACCCTTCAGGGTGATTGGAATTACCGGTGGTGTCGGAGCCGGCAAATCGGTGGTTTTAAACTATTTAAAAGAAAAATATCCCTGCGAGATTTTGGTGGCGGATGATATCGGCAATGAGGTAAAAATGCCCGGAGGAAGATGCTATGAGGCTTTTATCGAATTGGTAGGTGAAGATATCGTTTTAGAGAACGGCACCATTGACAGGGCTAAGGCGGCAGAGAAGATTTTTGCGGATGATGCACTTTTAGACGAAGTCAATGCCTTGATTCATCCGGCGGTAAAAGATGAGGTGCGAGAGCGTACTGCTAAGGCAAAGGAAGAAGGCAGGGTCGGCTTTGTTTTCATCGAGGCGGCGCTTCTCATAGAAGCAGGATACTTGCCGGAACTGGATGAACTTTGGTATGTATGTGCCGGCGAAAGTTTACGTGCAAAGCGCTTAATGGAAGCCAGAGGATATTCCACAGAGCGCATCGAAGGAATCATGGAGCAACAGCTTACGGAGGAAGAATTCCGTAAATTTGCCCACCGCGTAATTGTAAATGACGGAACCATTGAAGAATTAAAAGAGCAAATAGATAACATTATGGGGGACTATTTATGGCAGGAGTAAAATATCCCGCGTCTCTGGTATTCGGTCTTGATATCGGAACCAGAAGCATAGTAGGAACAGTTGGATATAAGGACGGAGATTGCTTTTATGTAGTGGCACAGGCAGCTAAAGAGCATGAAACCCGTGCAATGATTGACGGACAGATTCATGACATTGCCAAGGTTGCCGGAACCATCAAAGAAGTGAAAGCAATTCTGGAAGAGAAGACCAAGCGCAAGTTAAAAGAAGTATGTATCGCTGCGGCCGGTCGTGTTTTGCGTACGGAATATGCTTATGTGGAGAAGGATTTTGAAGTGGAAACCATGATTACCGATGAGCATATTTATGACTTGGATGGTGCCGGTGTGGAGAAGGCTTATGCGACTTTTAACAAGAATCTGGGGCCGGATGAGAAGTTTTATTGCGTTGGTCACAGCGTAATCCGTTATTATATGAACGGTAATGTTATGACTAATCTTGAGAACCATAAGGCAAAACAGATCGGTATGGATTTGATTGCAACCTTCCTTCCCAGCGATGTGGTAGATGGTTTGTATACTGCCGTGGAAATGGCGGATCTGACTGTTGCGAACCTTACGTTGGAGCCTATTGCTGCAATTGAAGTGGCTATCCCTGAGAAATACCGTATGTTAAACATTGCCCTTGTGGACGTTGGAGCAGGTACTTCCGATATTTGTATCACCAAGGACGGAAGCATTGCGGCTTACGGAATGATTCCTACAGCGGGTGATTGTCTGACAGAGATGATTGCCCAGCATTGCCTTGTTGATTTCAATGTGGCGGAAGAGATTAAAAGAAATGTTACCGAAAATGGTGTGGCTGAGTATGAAGATATTATCGGCCTTCCCCAGTCTATTACCAAGGACGAGATTTTACAGGTATTAGAGCCGGAGATTGATAAAATGACTTCCCAGGTGGCGGAATGTATTATGAAGTTAAACGGAGATAAACCTGTCAGTGCGGTATTTGTTGTCGGCGGTGGTGGTAAAATCGAAGGTTACACCAATCATTTGGCTGATAAAATCGGCATTCAGGTACAGCGTGTTGCTTTGCGTGGTGAAGAAGTAATGCAGAAGATTATCTTCCAGGACGATTCCTTGAAGAAGGACTCTCTGTTGGTAACACCGCTTGGTATTTGTTTGAACTTCTATGAGCAGAATAACAACTTTATTTTCGTATCTTTTAACGATGAGAGAATGAAGTTATACGATAACGGTAAATTGACTATTGTTGATGTGGTAATGCAGGCAGGCATTCCTAACGAAGCTTTGTTCCCGAGACGTGGCGCGGGTGTTACTTTTACATTGAACGGTAAGCCCAAGACCATTCGCGGTAATCAGGGTGAAGCGGCTGAATTTTACTTAAACGGCGAACCCGCGGATTTACATAGTTATATCCACGCAAACGATATTGTGCGTTTGCTTGAGTCTACCGCTGGCGAAGATGCGGTGGTAGAACTTGGAAGTCTTGCGGAAATGAAGGAAAGTATTACGGTAATCGTAGATAAAACACCGGTACAGTTTCCGAAATTTGCAAGTGTAAACGGCGAACTTCGTTCCCCGGCTTATGTAGTGCAGGAGGGCGATGAAATTGAGATGCTTAATTACTACACCGTACCGCAGATTCTTGAGTTTATGGATATTATTTTAGATAAAAGTAAGTGTGTAAATGTCAACAACAAGAAGGCTGATAAGAGAACCAAGGTGTATGATAATTTTACCTTTGATATTGTGAAAGCAACACCGCCGAAGAAGAAAAAGACAACGAAGAGCAAGGCCGGAAGTAAGTCTGCCGGAACCGAAAGTAAGAGCGGCAAGGCAGGAAGTGCGGATAGCAGTACAAATAAAGTAGGAAGTTCAGACAACGATAAAAATGCAGACACAAAGGTAAATGCAAATAAGAGCGTAACTGATGACGTGGAAACGAAAGCAGATGCATTTGCGGATGATATGTCGGATTATCTTGCTGATGTGGAAGAAACCATGGCAGAGGAAGAAAGTGTGATAGAAACCGCTGAAACTTCTTCTGCAAATGCTACCACAAATGCAGGCGCGGATGCAGAAGCGCAGGAGGCGCCTAAGCCTGTAGCAGTTGAAATGATGGTTATGGTAAATGGCGCGCCCATTACCTTAAAAGGCAAGTCTTCTTATGTGTTTGTTGAAGTATTTGATTATATTAATTTTGATTTGTCACACGCAAACGGCCGTTCCATTGTAACGCAGTTAAACGGCAGACAGGCGCAGTATATGGAGCCTTTAACGCCGGGCGATGTGATTGAAATTTACTGGAAGGAAAGATAAAAACAAATGAGACTGGTCAGTATTGCCAGCGGTAGCAGCGGAAACTGTATTTATGT
>JAGAQZ010000075.1 GCA_017622505.1 Lachnospiraceae bacterium | reverse complement strand
TTAGAGAACACACCTCTTTTACAACCCTGTGTAATCACTTCCTTAATTGCAATACCAACTGCTGCGCCGCCCACGGCTTTTACACCGAAAGCAAATTTAAAAATAGATAAAAATGCAGGACCGATTTCTGTGATATTAAAGCAACATACAATAATCGTACCAAGTACATAAGCCACTGCCATAAAAGGCACAACCTTTTCCGCAACTGCTGCAATTCTCTGTAAACCGCCGAGAATAATCAAACCACCCAGAATCACAAGAGAAATACCGATAATCAAAGGCACCAATTCCACATTACCGAATACAATAACAGGCTCTACTTTTGCAAAGAACGCTGACTTTATATTCAAGGTAATTTTATTTACCTGACCCATATTACCAATACCGAAAGATGCAAGAATGGCAAAAATACTGAATAATACCGCCAATACCTTACCAACCTTCTCATAACCGATAGCTTTGCCAAGACCGTCCTTTAAGTAGTACATAGGACCTCCGGACCATTCGCCCTGGGCATTTCTTCTACGATAGTAGATACCGAGAACATTTTCAGAGAAGTTAGTCATCATTCCAAGGAAAGCCGCAATCCACATCCAGAACACCGCACCGGGACCACCGATTACGATAGCGGTAGCAACACCGGCAATATTTCCTGTTCCGATGGTAGCTGCCAGGGCAGTACACAACGCCTGGAACTGAGAAACGCTCTTCTCATCTTTTTTCTTCAGGGAATCTTTCTTGAACATTCCGCCGATGGTCTTTTTCCACCAATGTCCGATATGTGACACCTGGAAGAAGCCTGTCAAAATCGTCATTAAAACACCGGTACCGATTAAAATAACCAGACCAACCTGTACCCAGACGAAATCATTGATAGCACTATTAATGTTTGTTAATGTCTCCAAAAAACTCATACTTTAACTCCTTGTTTTCTTATGTCTATCTGCACCGGCTTATTCCGGAAACAATCATTACTTTTATAAAATCACTTCGTATTCCGTTACGTCAAGCACCGTATCACCGTCAATCTGAAGTGCCATAGGCGCATCAAAAGCCACCTTAATGTGATTGCCCCGATGAAGGGTAACGTGCTTTGTATACTTCGTATAGCTGCCGTCAAAAATCTTCGGGAAGATCGTCAACAACTTAATTCTGCCAAGTCCGTGCACTACAGCAAGCGTCAATTTGCCGGAATTACGTCTCTGTCCCGGCGCAACCTTCATGCCGCCGCCATAATACTGACCGTTCATGGATGCAGCAAGCCACACTTTACTGAACTTCAACTCCTGTCCGTCAATGGTAATGGTGGCATTGGGTGCTTTATACTTAAACAGACACAAACGGATTGCCAAAGTTGTATAATTTACTTTACTCTTACCGGCCGCGCGCATTTTATCAGCGTACTCGCAACACATGCCGTCGATACCGTAACCGATACCGTTGATAAACTTACACTCAATATCTTTTACCTTAACCGTAGGAAGATTCTTAATGTATTCGTTGATAGGACCTACATCGGTTTTGCCCAGCACATCTTCCAAATCCACAAGAAAGTCGTTGCCGGTTCCGGTCTTATAATGTAATAAGGGACAAGGGATTTCCACACCGTCCAAATCGTTTGCCAGACGGTTCAAGGTTCCGTCGCCACCGCAAAGAATAAGCACATCTTCAGCGGTTACGCTTTGCATCCACTCACGGATATTAAGCCCCACCAAATCTAGCAACTTGGCGTCTTCGCCTTCTTTTGCCAAATACTCTTCTGCCTTCACTTTACAGGTTCCGCTACTTGCCAACCCATTGTATAAAAGGTATTTCATCTTTTGTAACCCTTTCTTTCTCTTACGTATGCCTACAGTTACTTGACTTTTATAATCTGCGTTTCGGATATTATTCTTTCGAATAACCCTTCATTACTTTTTAGATATTCTCTTTCAGGAAATCATATACTCTTGCTGATAACTGTGCGGTATTGGATTCCGCAACTTCTTCCGCAGGAATCACATCGATACTTACATAGATGTCTGTCTTCTTCCAAGGGAAATTATGCTGTACTTTACGTGTATTCTTCAAAGCCGCAATTACAACAGGGCACTTAGCCTTGGTTGCAATTTTAAAAGCGCCGTTTTTGAACTCTAACAAAGGTTCGGAAGTTTTATTTCGGGTTCCTTCCGGGAAAATACCTACGGAAACCTGCTGGTTCTTCAAGTATTCTGCTGCCTTATTGATGGTCACCAATGCATTCTTGGGATTTTCTCTGTCAATGGGCAAGAAGCCTGCGTGATGCATCCACGCCCCCGCAATGGGAAGGCTGAAATTCTCGGGCTTTGATACAAACACCAAGTCATTTTTACCAAACTGGGAAATACATGTAATCGGGTCAAAATTTGACAAATGGTTCGCTACCAGAAGATACTTGGTATCTCTGGGAATCTTCTCTGCACCTTCCATATGTACCTTGCTTCTTGAGAAGAAAAGCAAGAGTTTCATAGTCTCCGTCACAAAGTAGTTATAAAACTTATTCGGCTTGGTAATTTCTTTCTTCTTGCTTATTAGGAACGAACCGATTAAAAGCCATAACGTATAGATAATAACCCAGACAAGGAAAAATCCTGCCCACATACCGATAAAAATCAGTATCATCCAATACCATGCGGTAAAAAATCCTGTAATTGCCACAATTGTCGCTGCCGACAAAAATGCCAGCGCCAATAAAATATATAACATTATAATTCTCCTTATCTTTAGAGGTTTAATCCCTTTGCTTCATCGCAACCCATAATGATGTTCATACACTGGATTGCCGCGCCGGAAGCGCCTTTGCCGAGGTTATCAAACTGTGCCGAAAGAACGAAACGTTCTTCATTTCCGGTCACGTAAATTCTAAGCCCGTCCCAGCCGGAACATTCGTTGCCGGGCAACATATTGGCAGTTTCTTCTTCGCTGCCAAGGGGCATCACCTTAATAAAAGCTTCGCCCTTATAGTATTCATTGAAATAGCTCCACAACTCTTCAAGGTTCATCTTCTTTTGAAGGAAGTCTGCGTAAAGTGGAACTGACACAACCATACCGCTGTAGTAATCCGCAATAATCGGTGAGAAAAGCGGTTTTCTCTCAAGGCCTGTAATCGCCTGCATTTCTTTTAAATGCTTGTGACTCTGAGAAAGTGCGTACTCTCTGGGCGCGTCGTACATTTTCTCACGGTTTTTATCTTCGTAAACCGCGATTACCTTTTTACCGGCACCGCTGTAGCCCGAAATACCAAAAGATGATAAGGGACAGTCTTTTGCAATCAACTCTCCCGCGGTCAAAGGATATACCAGTGAAATAAAACCGGTAGCATAGCAACCCGGAACCGCAATTCTTTTACCGTTCTTAATTGCATCACGGTGCTTGTCTGACAACTCAGGAAAACCATATGCCCAGCCTTCGTTGGTACGATGTGCCGTAGATGTATCAATAATGGTTACGTTTTCATTCTCCACAAGACTTACCGACTCGATGCTTGCCGCATCGGGAAGGCAAAGGAAGGTAATGTCTGATGCATTAATCATCTTCCGTCTTTCTTCCGGATCCTTACGAAGTTCAGGATTGATGGTGAGGATTTCCACATCATCCCTGCCCTGGAATCTTTCGTGAATACGAAGGCCTGTGGTCCCTTCGCTTCCGTCAATATATATTTTCTTTTTCATATGTAGCCTCCATTGCTCATAAAACCCTATTTTATATCATAACTCTATTTTGCTTTTTGGGCAAGAAAAAAAGAGAAACCCATAATATCTTCTTGCTATTTTATAGCAAGTATTATATAGTATTTACACAAGTCATTTACTATGTAGCTTTTCTCTACTTCTGACTTATCTGAAATCAAATCGATTTATTTCACAAGTTAACTTGGATAAAGATTTGTTTTGCGTTCTTTTTGCATACAATAAAACAAATAAATGTACTTCTTTATTTTTCTAACGCAATTTTTATCTAAAAGACGGAGGACTATGCCTATGGTGCATACTGCCAAATGTAGTGGTGATTTTTATTTTACCCTACGACCCTTTCGGGCAAGACAGATGCGTCTACACCATACAAAACATGATAAAAGAAGACCCCTCCATTAAATATAATGATGGGGCCCTGAAAATGATACTGTATACCAAAGGAAAAGCGGGAAACCCTAGAAAAGAACTCTTAGAAATGTTAAAATACTTTGAGAAATCCACCACAGACAATGTCACTAACCCTGATATTGAATGTGTACATCATATGGTTGACCGTATCAAAGAACGAAAGGAGTTGAATTTAGAATATATGAAATCTTGGGAATGGGATGATTATAACAAGAAGTTAGGCAGAGAAGAAGGTTTGAAAGAAGGTCTAAAAAAAGCGAACAAAGAACGCGAAAATGCTATTAGGATTCTGATTTCTTCTCTTAAGAAATACAATGCCACAGAACAAAATATCATAAATGAACTCATGTCCAATTTCTCTTTATCCCACGCGGAATCCCAAAATTTCCTCGACAAATATTCTAAATAGTTTCGATATTTTTACCAAAAAGAGGCTGTCTAAAAATTAAGTTTGTTTTAGACAGCCTCATCCTTTTATAATCGTATCAGCTTTTTTATCTTCTCAATCCCTTAGGGTAGTGATTCTTTAACATACCGTTGCTGACCTTTCCCCAGCCTGCGGAATATCCGTCCACGCAAACCAAGGTCCAGCCTTTTCCTTCGTCCGTCACCAGAGACTCTCCGCGCAAATAACGCTCGGGACCATCGTCAGCAGTTGTAAGATTATGACTTCTCTTCACATCCTCAGGCTTCAATGCAAGCGCCAAAGAATGAGAAGGCTCAAAACGCTTCTTCTCAAAGGTTCCCAAATGCAAACCCGGGCGCAACACCTTAAGCCCTTTCAAATTCATCTCGCATGGCATCAAATATAAGGCATCGCCAAACAATACCTTCTCGCCTGCGGGTTCTTCTAACAACGCATCTTTGATAAAATCCCCATAGAGTTGTTCCTGCTCGCGGTCCAAAACTTTCGCGTTCTTTTTGCTTTTATTCTTGGCATTTGTTGCTGACGCTGTAGCAGATTTGGTGCCCGGTTCTTGCGCCTGCGCACCGCTTTCCTGAATCTTCTCACCCTTATGCACAAGGAGTGCCGCAAAATGTCCCTCGCCGTTTATTTTATGGGGCCATAAACGATGAGTATCTTTCACTCTTTCGTCGCCCTCTGCCCAGGCAGGATTGCCCTGCGCAAAGCCCTCATATCCGTTTCCTTTTACCACCTCGAAATCAGGGTGGCGCTCCAGAAAACGATGCACACACGCCTCATCCTCCGCCGGTGCAAAGGTACAGGTTGAATACACGATTCTTCCGCCGGATGCAAGCATTTTAACCGCCTCATCCAGAATCTCATCCTGACGCTCGGCGCACATCGCAACATTCTCCAAGGACCACTGGTTCACAGCCTCCTCATCCTTACGAAACATTCCTTCCCCGGAACAGGGCGCATCCACCACGATACAGTCAAACCAGTTCATAAAATGTACCGCCAGCCCCTGGGGTGTTTCGTTGGTCACCACTGCATTGCGAATGCCCATACGCTCGATATTCTGGGATAAAATTTTACATCGTGCGGGATGGATTTCATTGCTTACAAGAATACCCTCGCCCCGCATCGTTGCTGCCAGCTGGGTGCTTTTACCGCCGGGCGCCGCACACAAATCAAGGACACGTTCGCCGGGCTTTACATCCGCAAGCTCCGCTACGGACATCGCCGAAGGCTCCTGCATATAATAAAGGCCCATCTCGTGATATGCGTGCTTCCCGGGACGCTCATCCTTCTCGTAGTAGAAACCGGTCTTGCACCAGGGCACCGGCGTCAGGGTAAAAGGCATCCTTCCCGTAAAATCATCATATTTTATTTTAAGCGTATTTGCACGCAAGCCACCGAAAGAGTCGCGTTCATAGGATTTTATAAAATCCTCATATTCCGCTCCCAAAAGGTCTTGCATGCGCTTCGTAAAATCCTGGGGTAAATTCATTTTTTCCTCTTTTCAAGATAAACTTACATTGAAATATTTTTTATCAAAAATGCTTTATCTTTTATATTGTGAATCTGTTAATCTAAAATGCTCTTCACAGCCATAATGTTGTCATAATCCGCCTCGTAAATTACCACGCCCTTGTGGGAATTAGCCGAATGGATAATCTGTCCGTTGCCGATATACAATGCCACGTGAGTGCACTTTCCGTTACCGTAGCAGATGATATCTCCGGGGCGTATCTCGCTGTAGGAAATGGTTCGTCCGGCATTGTTATACTGCCCCGCCGGCGTACGGTCAATGGTATAACCGAAATCCTTGTAGATAAAACAGGTAAAGCCCGAACAGTCCGTACCGCCCGAAAGAGAAGTTCCGCCACTAATATAGCAATTGCCGAGAAACTGCATTGAATAATCTACAATCTGCTGACGAAGCAGAGACGTATCGCCTCCCGTAGTCGCTTCCTTGGCTTCTTCTGTAGCACTGCTGTTTTGCATTGCCGCCTGTCGCTCTGCCTCCATACGGGCAAGCTCTGCTTCGCGCTGCGCCTGCTGCTCTTTCGCCAGGCGTTCCTCCTCTTCCTTCGACAAGACATCTTCCCACTGCTCCGGAGTCTCAATATACGTCCTGTCCACTTCTCCGTTCATGATAAGCACGGCCAAATCCTCACCCGTTACCAACAAATCGGAACGAATATAACCTTTAATTCCACCGGATTCAATTTCGTACCAAAGATCCTCTTCATCCTGTTTTTCACCTACGATGGTTACCACCGAATCACCGTAAACCTTCCCCAAAATTTCGGACGAAGTGCTTGCATCGTTTCGGACATAAACATAATTGCTGGCCACAGCCATAGCAACATTGCCTACCTTTTCCTCGATCTCTTTCCAAAGCCGCCCCTCTTCCGATAAAACCTCAATATTGGCACCGTAAAATGCTTCTTCCGGCGTAATTCTCACCGTCGCCCACTTATCCACCGTTTCATCTTCCATCTCCATTAAAGACGCAATGCCTGCTTCCACATCAAAGCTGGCCTCCGTTCTCGGCTCTTCGGCCGCCACACTTTTATTCCACAACAAAAAGACAGTTATAAATGCCATAAGCATAAAAACCGTTGCGAACAAAATGCTATTCACTTGAAGAAACATCTTTTTGTGATTCATAGTTTTAATTCGTTGTTAACTCTTCTTGCGTTTATCTCGAGTTCCTTCGTAATTTTTTCTTTTTGCTTCTTGAACTCTTTCCTGCGTCCTTCTCACGTTTTTCTTCGTGCTCTTACCTGCTTACGCCTTCATTATCGGCACGCCGCTTCTCGCTCCCCGCGTTCTCTACAAAGGCCGCGCGACAAACCGCGTCGCTGCCGAACTTTTTACGGATATCATCAATCGCCTTATCAAGCTTCTCCAACTTCTCATAGTCCGTGTTGTCAAACAGGCTCATCTGTCGGTTGCTCTCGCCGTGAGTTACCCTGCCGGTCTGTACCGCCAGCAGACGAATCGGCGTCCCATCCCACATTTCATCAAAAAGCCTGCATGCCGCATTATGTATTTCCGCCGTAATATTGGTAGGCGACGTTAACACCATCTGATGGGAAATATTGCTCAAATCAAAGAAACGAATTCCCACGCTTACTACCTCAATACGTGCCTCATCCTCCCGCAATCGCCTTCCTACCTTCTCAGAAAGGGATAAAAGGATTTTCTTCGCTTCCGCTGCCTCTGTTACATCCGCAGGCAGAGTTGTGGAATTACCGTACCCCTTATTTTCTGCCGGCACAGGCTCTACCGGTGTATCGTCATATCCGTTGGCAAACCGCCAGATACATTCCCCGTGTTTCTTTAAATGACCTTTTAAAATCTCCGGGTCCGTATTGGCCAAATCGCCGATGGTTAAAATTCCCATGGAATTTAATTTTTTCACCGATGCCTTACCTACGGAGAATAAATCGCCTACCGGCAACGGCCACATTTTACTTTGTATTTCATTTGGAAACAAGGTATGTATTTTATTCGGCTTCTGAAAATCACTTGCCATTTTCGCAAGAATTTTACAGGAAGAAATTCCTACATTTACCGTAAAACCCAAGGTATCATAGATTTCACTTTTAATCCGCTCCGCCACAATCAGAGGCTCGCCAAAAAGCTTCTCCATCCCCGTCATATCCATAAAAGCTTCGTCCACGCTGACCTGCTCCACCTTATCGGAATATTTGTGTAAAATATCCACAAAGGCCTTGGAATACTTGGGATAGATATCGTGTGTGGGCGGTATGATTAAAAGATTGGGGCACTTCTTCAATGCATCCGTAATAGGTTCACCGGTCTGCACCTTGTATTTCTTTGCTTCCGGAGACTTCGCCAGAATGACGCCGTGGCGCTTCTCAATATCTCCGCCCACAGCACAGGCGATGGTTCGCAAATCCGGGCCCGCATTCCCTTGCTCCAAACGATAAACGGCCTCCCAGGACAAGAAAGCATTGTTCACGTCGATATGAAAAATCACTCTGTCCATAGTAGGCCGTCCTTTCTTTTTTATGCATTCATTACTTCGTCCGCCAGCTTGTCCAACGCGCTTACGGTATCTGCCTTCACTGCAGAACGGATTGTAACTGTATTTTCAAGCACTTTTACATCCTTCATTCCTTCCAGAATCTCGCGCATCTTTTTTCCTGCCATCGGTGCCCAGGTTCCGTTCTCAATCAAGGCAACGGTTCTCTTCTGATAATTCTTTGCCTTAAGATGAGATAGGAAGTCTTCCATACAAGGGAAAATACCACCGTCGTAAGTGGAACATGCAAGAACCATTTTATCATAACGGAACGCATCTTCAATCGCCTCAGCCATATCATCTCTGGCAAGGTCGGCAATTGCCACCTTCTTCGCGCCCTTTTCTTTTAACATTTCAGCAATCTGCTTCGCAGCACCTGCCGTATTTCCGTAGATAGATGCATATGCCACAAGTACGCCTTCGTCTTCCGGTCTGTAAGAACTCCAGGTATCGTACAAACCAATGTAGTAAGCAAGGTTCTCTTTTAAAATAGGACCGTGAAGCGGGCAAATTGCATTCACTTCCGCACCTGCAAGTTTCTTTAAAACTGCCTGCACCTGTGCACCGTACTTGCCTACAATGTTGAAGTAATATCTTCTCGCCTCGCAAGCCCAGTCTTCTTCGGTATCCAACGCGCCGAATTTGCCGAAACCGTCTGCTGAGAACAGAATTTTCTCGCTTGTTTCGTATGTCATCATGACTTCCGGCCAATGCACCATCGGCGCCATAATAAATTTCAAGTTGTGCTTACCAAGGGATAATTCATCGCCTTCTGCCACAACCACCTTTTTCGAATCAATGTCAAAATCAAAGAACTGACCCATAAAAGTAAATGTCTTGGCATTGCCCACGATTTTCATATCAGGGAACTCTTCCGCCACTGCCGCAATGCTTCCGGCGTGGTCCGGCTCCATATGGGAAACCACCAGGTAATCCGGCTGTCTCGTGCCGAGAACCACCTTGATATTTGCAAGCCATTCTTCGCTCTTGCGGGCATCCACTGTATCCATAAGGACAACCTTTTCATCCATAATCAAGTAGGAATTATAAGAAACGCCTTCCGGCACTACGTACTGACCTTCGAACAAATCAATATCCCTGTCATTGACACCCACATATAAAATTTTGTCTGTAATTTCTACCTTACTCATATTACTCCTCTTTTTCACACTATCCTCCATTGCTACACTTCTATGTCGAATAGTTGCATATATTTTAATATTTAATTTCTCTATACCTCGTAATCCAGGCAGGCTCTTGTCTTGGTGTAAGGACGCACCTTGCCGTCAGCAACTGCCACATGGTCAGGGTGCACTGCGTATCCCTTCAAAGCTTCCTCATCCGTAAAAGATGAATCCAACATAACGTCTGCATTAGAAGATGCAAGGCCGTCAATCTGTACCTTTATCTCCAATAAACCGGGGATTTTGCCTGCAAGACCTTCCAAACCTTCTTTGATTCCCGTCTTTACGTTAATCTTCTCTTCTGCCGAAAGTTCATCCTTCAACTGCCATAAAATTACGTGCTTTACCATTTATTATTACCTCTTTCTTTCTAAAAACACCCACCGGCAATCACCATGTGGGTGTTTTTTACAATTACAAAACGTTCTGTAAATATTTTAATTACGCGCAAAAGCTTTCATATGATGCGTCATACTAATCTTCTTCAATATAATTGGATTCGTGTGTAATGTCCAGCATAGATGCTGACAATTCCTGAATCTGTTTCGCATCTTCCACAACCTGTCCCATGCTTTCCTGATAAACATTCATAGCTTCGGTCATATTCTCTACTGTGCGCTGATTCTCTTCGGAATATTCGCTCATACCCACGATTTTACCTTTTAACTCACCGAAAATACTGTCCATCTGTGCAATATTCTCATTCTGGTCGTTAATGTTACCGTACAAGCCTTCGAACTTATCTGTAAGGCTGTCGAAGCTTTCTTCCAATTCATTCATGGCGCGCATAGAATCATCAATTGCTGCAGTACTGTCTGCTAACTGCTCTACCGTTTCTTCAATACGCTCCTGCATTACCTTAACAACGCCTGCCACTTCACCGGAACATCTGTTACTGTCTACCGCCAAAGCCTGCACCTTGGAGGCAACTACCGCAAAACCGGCACCTGTATGACCCGCTCTTGCAGCTTCAATGGATGCATTCAATGCCAACATATTGGTACTTGCTGCAATTTTATTAAGTTGCTCCGTAACTGCATAAATTTCTTTAATCTGTGCTTCTAATAATGAGAATACTTCGTTTGCGGATTCAATAGCAGTCTTTACGGAACCCATCTGTTCTGACATAGTCACCATATTTTCACGGTTATCCTCTAAAGCTTCTTCTACACCTCTTACCTCGTCGTTCATAGCCTGAACGCTATTCTCTGTCAATTGCATTCTCGCATGCACATCATCACATACCAACTCAACTTCTCTTGCTTCCCTTGAGATATTGATGGAACCCTGTGTAATTTCCGCCGCACTTGCCTCTAAAAGACTGTTTGCATTCTGTAAGTTGTCGATTCTTTCAGAAGACTTATCATAATTATCCTGTAAGTCACCACCGACCTTCTTCATGGAAACGATCAAATCCTCTGCCTCTTCAGCACGGTTGCGTCCCAAATCAATATAAGCGCGACCTCTTTTAATCGTTAGATAAAATACAAAACATGCCACCGTGAAGCAGACAATACACATAATAAACTGTCCCAACGGATCTGCTTTCCCGGGATTAATCACATACTGTAACGCTAATAAAATATCGCCCAAAATCATCTGCACGAGTGTAATCTTAGGTTGTAAAAACAAGCCGGACAAACCGATTACTGCTAAATATAAGCAAAAATCATCACTGTAATAATTTCCGCTAAACAATGAAATAACAAATACCAACAGCATCATACAGATACTAATCACAAATTTCTGTCGGCTCTTTTTCATCTTCAGTAATTTCATTCCCACTGCCAAAACAGTGAAAACAAGAATACAAGCACCTACAGCAATCGCTGCCATCCACGCTTTACTGATTAAATTCTTAATCAGAAAGACACCCGAAACAACAAATACCATAATCATCATAATTCTGAAAATTTTGTTGTCATTCATCGGACTTTTTACTTTACTGACCTTCATATCCTTCGTCCCCACTAATCATTTTATCTTTGCAACTCTTATTTCCCTTTTGCCGGATTATCACAGAACCCTTCACGAATCATAGAAAGCATATGTGCCACTACATCAGGGTCAAACTGAGTACCTGCGTTATCATCCAATTCTTTTACAATCTTCTCGCGCGGCATTCTCGGTCTGTAACAACGGTCGGAATTCATTGCATCATACGCATCTGCGACACAGATAATTCTTGCGCAAAGCGGAATATCCGAACCCTTTAATCCGGTAGGATAACCTTTACCGTCATATCTTTCATGATGATATAACGCGCCGTCTCTGATGCCTTCAATCGCAGTGAAGTTTTCCAATACCGAACCGCCGCGAGTAGTATGTTTTTCTATTTCCTTGCGCTCATCCGGTTCTAATTTATCCGGCTTGGTTAATACTGCATCCGGAACACCGATTTTACCGCAGTCGTGCATCAAACCGATATATCCCAAATTGCGCACCTCTTCTTTGCTCATACCCATTCTTTTGCCTAATTCCTGCGCATAAATGGAAACTCGCGCAGAATGCCCCTTGGTATAGGGATCTTTTTCATCAATCATTCCGGCAAATGTTCTCATGGTCTGAGTAATAATTTTGGCATCTTTCTCACTACGTATTTGATAGGCTCTCACACGGATGGAAACGATTAAATAGGAGAAAAATCCTACCACCCATATTCCTGCTGCCACAACCATTACCCAGAATAAGGTATACTGTGTGTATGTAGTCTGGCGATAGCCGATAAATTCGAACTTACCAAATTCAAGAAGTTCATCCGAAATCATGATAAAACCAAAGGTCTTCTCTTCGCCAGCCGGTATAATGTTTGTATTTTCATCCGGTGTTAAAATAATACTTTCGCCGTTTACTTCATATGTACCGTTCCACGAACTGTCCAAAATACCTTCCGCCGGCAGCTTAATCACCAACTGCCAGTCCTCGATGTCGCTGGTATAACCGTTTATAATTTTACCGTCATACTGCGCGCCGACGGTCTCATCGTCAGCGCCCTCATTATTGATCCAACTTTTTACCGGCATAAGTTCTATTCCTACATGTACGGAATCATCCCTACCGCCATTAAATTCTAAAATAAACGGATTGCTGGAATCTTTCTCAATTCTGTCATTCAAATAAATCCAACAACCAATGATAGCAATTAACGATAGTAATAATACAATTGCCCCGACAGGGACTTTTTTTAAATTTTTCATCATGGATTTCCCCTCAAGCTCCAATACTAAAAATTATTTTCTCTGTACATAAAAATACAGATACCATTATACACGATTGTTATATCATTGTCTATTTCTTTAAATTATTTTCTCAACGTCATATGTATAAGCCAATTTCATCTGATAAGTATCCTCATAAATATTTTTCCATATCTCATAATTTTCTTTACGCATGTTTTCTATATTTTCATTTCGTGACAAATTTTTATCCGGATAAATCGGAGCTTCAATATGTATTGTATACTCTTGCACATAAAATCCATCATTTCCCATCACATCGCTGTCATCCATTGTAATAAAACAAGGAAGAACCGGGACGTTATTTTTCGCCGCAAATTTATAGGCACCCGCTTTTAATGGTTTTGGTTTGCGATAATTCCACCACATACTCTGCTCCGGATAAACCAGAATAAAATGTCCCTGGCCAAGCAATTCATCTACTGCCTCCATAAATTTCTTCATCGTCTGTAAGTTAGAGCTCAATGGCAACGTATTACAATTACGCATTAAAAATCCGTAAAATCCAGGGAATCCGGTGTAATTCCCTTCCCTAATTACTCGATACATTTTTCTTTTTTTATGTTGCTTTGCTGCTTCAAATGCAATTTCTACCGCAAAACTGTCAAACGGGTTAAAATGATTACAGGTAATAATTGCGCCGGAATCTAAGTTCTTGAAGTGCTCCAGACCAATAATTTCTTTTATGATCATCTGCTTTTTCATAAGTAAAAGTCCTACAAACCAGTGTGCCGCATTATAAGCAGACTTTGTTTTTAGTTTATCGCCCAATCCTTTATGAAGATAATCAATATCTTCCGGCATTAATACGGGTGCGGGGGGATCTTTTTCCACATCCTCGTCAAAACGACCTTCTCTCTCGTATTGTGCAATCTTTTTCAGAATCTCCTTTCGCTCTTCTGATAGTTCTTCTTTTTTCTGTAAATTATAAAAATTATTTACGTTTGTTATTTCTGAAACAGCCAATTCCATAAGGCGTTCACCAGAGTAAGCATCCTTTTCGCGCTGTTC
>JAGAQZ010000074.1 GCA_017622505.1 Lachnospiraceae bacterium | reverse complement strand
GCGTTGGCAACAACGGTAGGCGCAAGGAAAAAGCCCTGATAAAAGTCTTTTAACACGCCTAAAGATGCACCGACTTCCTTTCCCAAACCGGGTGAAGTCAGTCTGTAAGCTGCATTCTCTACACATTTCTGTTTGCCGGCAATATAGCCACCGATGGGTGCAAGTCCGCCACCGGGATTCTTAATCAGGGAACCGACTACCATATCCGCACCTACATCAGAAGGCTCCAATTCTTCCACGAATTCGCCGTAACAGTTATCCACCATACAAATCACGTCGGACTTGATATTTTTCACAAATTTAATTAACTCACCGATTTCTTTTACGCCAAAAGACGGTCTGGTCTGATATCCCTTAGAACGCTGAATGGTAACAAGTTTCGTCTTTTCATTGATTGCTTTGGCGATATTGTCATAGTCAAAAGTACCATCCGACAACAAATCAACCTGCTTATAACTAACGCCGTATTCTTTTAAGGAACCCTTCGAATCGCGAATACCGATTACTTCTTCCAAGGTATCATACGGCTTACCAACAGGGCTTAAAAGCTCGTCTCCGGGGCGCAAATTACTCATTAACGCCAATGCAAGGGCATGGGTTCCGCAGGTAATCTGGGGACGCACCAAGGCATCTTCCGTATGGAAAACATCGGCATACACTCTTTCTAAGGTGTCACGTCCGATATCACTGTAGCCGTAACCGCTGGTTCCAAGCAAACAAGCTTCGCTGACCTGGTTCTTTTGCATAGCCGCAAGCACTTTCATCTGGTTGATTTCCGCCATTTTATCGATTTCGGCAAATCTTGGCTCCAATTCTTGTAAAACCTCAGACGCATAATTGTAAAGGGCGTCGGAAATGCCCATGTTCTTATAAATATTTTCAGTCATTATTGTGTACCAAACCTTTGTAATTTATGTTTATATTTCTTTTGATTAACATATAAAACGTTAATTATATATTAAAAATTCATATACTTTCATTATCTTTTCGCGCAAATAAATTATAATTTATTCTCATCATACACAGCTCTTGAACCACCGATAAATTTCGCCCTGGTTCTTGCACATACTACGTGTGCTTCCCCGATTTTATCCGATGATAAGCGGACAGGAACTGCCACATCTTTTAAATGCATACCGATTAAAGTATCGCCGATATCCATACCTGCGTGGGCTTTGATATGTTCCACTGCCACCGGACTTGTAAAAGTCTTATATGCCGCAGTTGCAAAAGAACCGCCGGCCTTGGGTTGCGGCATTACATTCACTTCATCATACCCATACTTCTCTGCCGCTTCTGCTTCAAGAATCAAAGCACGGTTTAAGTGCTCGCAACACTGGGCCACAAGATAAACTTTGGCTTCCTTGGTTGCCGCATAAATGCCTTCAAAAAGGTTTTCTGCCAATTCAGGACTTGAGAAAGAACCAATTCCCTGTCCTGCCACTTCACTGGTGGAACAGCCGATAACAAGAAGCTGGCCTTCTTTGATTTTAGATACTTCTATAAGTTCTTTCGTTAAGTTGTAACCCTGTTGTTTGATGTTTTCTAAATTCATCTTTCATCATTCCTTTAAATTATTTCTTTAAATTGGCAATTATCTGCTCAATCTATTTATTACTCTAAAATTACTCAACAATGTTCTTTTCTTTGAGATACTCCATCATCTCTTCAAACACCGCATCATCATTATGCCCGAATTCACTTTTATCAAGCCATTTCACGTCCTTTTCACGCTTAAACCAGGTTATCTGGCGCTTCGCAAAATGCCTGGTGTCACGCTTTAAGATATAAACCGCTTCCTCCAAAGAAATCTCGCCCTCTAAATATGCCAGAATTTCCTTATATCCCAAGCCTTGCATGGATACAAAATTACGATTCAAGCCTTCCGCCTGTAATGCTTTTACCTCGTCAATCAGGCCTTTTTCCAGCATGATATCAATTCTTTTCTCAATTCGTTCATACAGAAGCTTTCTGTCGTCTGTCAGCACAAAAAAAGCATAATTATAAGGCGATTCCTTCTCGGCCTGTTCTGCATTATGTGCGGAAATCTTCTCGTGATGAGTCTCATAAAATTCCAAAGCACGAATGACTCTTTTCACATTTCCCGCAGGAATTGCTTCGGCCGACTCAGGGTCTACGGCTTTTAAACGCTCGTGTAAAGCTTCCTTACCGAATTCATCAGCAAATCGCTGCAATTCATCACGTAAAGCTATATTCGCCTCTTCCTCTTCTTTGAATTCAATGTCATACAAAAGAGACTGGATATAAAAGCCTGTTCCGCCTACCAAAATAGGGATTTTACCCTTGGCATAAATCTCAGTCATAGCTTCTTTGGCCATAGTCTGAAACCGCACAATATTAAACTCTTCCGTCGGTTCCAAAACATCAATCAGATAATGCTGAATGCCCTGCATCTCTTCCGGCATTATTTTAGCAGAACCGATATCCATACGCTTATAAACCTGCATGGAATCCGCAGAAATAATCTCACCGTTTACAGCCTTGGCAAGTCGTATGGAATTGTCAGTTTTGCCCACTGCCGTAGGTCCGGCAAGGATAATTAATTTGGGTTTCTGCATAGTTACTCCGGTTTTAAAAAGTTACAACACTAATCATTACGAATTGTCTGCTTTCTTCATCCACAAGAACGGCATGGTATGTACCATCAAAATAGTCATAAGATATAACTGTATAATCATCTAAACTTTCGTCAATAACATTATTATACCAATCATATACCGGAAACTCATGATAATACTTTGTTTCACTAAAATCGCTTACTTTCGCTCCATATCCATTTAAAAAGCCATATTTATGTCTTGATAAAGACAAAATCTCTTTATAATCCATATTTGTATAATTTTGTTCCAAATATGTCATTTCTTCTAATTCTTCCTCCGTATAAGTCACCTTATAAGAAGGATTTTCAATAAAAGTATTCCAATAAGGACGATATCCAACCCATTCTCCATCGGAATAAAATGTTTCAGACGTCCGCAACGCAGCATCTTTATAATATTCCATCAAATTATCGTAGTCTTCTGTATCATTTACTACAAAAGAAATCATACTTCTGTGACCAAAGGGCTCTTTAGAATATAAATATCTGAAATCTTCTGCACCCTCGGGCACATCGCCATAAACAACTCCACCCTCTGCAATAAATTCATCCACGGAACTAAATTCTGTTTTTTCGCCCGGAAAATTAATTTTAATGATTATAAACAACGCAAGCACTAAAATAAAAAAACATGCAAAAATAATTCCTAAGGCAATAGTGATTTTCTTTAATATACTTTTGTTTTTCATTTTCACTTTTCCTTTTTTTGTGATTTTTATTAAATATAGCATTTCTTACGGTGCACTCTCGGCAGAATCTATGTTTATAATACACTATGTTTGATTACAACAAACCTTCTGCTTTCTTCATCCACAAGAATTGCAGAAAATGATCCATCAAAGGAATCATATTCCAAGAAAATATAATCAGATATATCTTCCTCTACAACATATTTATACCACTTACGAATCGGAAATTCACCGCCGTACATAGGTGGATCTGTCATATATTTTTCTACGGTTCTGTCATCATGAATCTCAAACTCATTTGCTTCCATATATGCATCAAAATCTTTTTCGTCTTCGATAATAAAAGAATATGCACTTTCTACTTCAAAAAACATATCATTACAATAATATTTGATATCGGTGGCATTTTCAGGTATATCTATCAACACAACACCACCATATTCATCAAATTCCTCAATTGACGCAAACTCAGTCTCAATATGCGGAAGAAATAGTGAAAACATGAATATTGCGTAAATTAAAAATAAACTTCCAAGTACAATCAAAAAAGTCAAAAGACAGCTTCCGCGTTTCTTTTTCTCCTTTCCATTGCCTTCTTCAGCTGTTTTTTCCATATTGATTTCTTCCATATTTTTTTCCATCAGTTTCTCCTGCATAATGTACCTCATTTCTTTCTGCAAAAACTAATATAATCAGCTATAAAGTTTTGTTACATCACTCATTACACGATTCTCTTAAACTTCTTCTCAATCTCATACTTGGTCATAGAGAACATTGTCGGTCTTCCATGGGGACACTGATAAGGATTCTCTAGGGTTAAAAGCTGGTCCAAAAGTGCCGATACTTCCTCAAACGTCATGGCATTATTGCCTTTTACGGCTGCTTTACAAGCCATGGTTGCAATTCTGTCCTCGATGATTTCAATTCGCCCTGCAGAATGTACCTGCGCCAACGCTTCCAGAATCGCAAGGAACATTTCCTTGGCATCAGCACCGTACAAATCCACCGGAATGGCACGTAACATCAATTCATTTCCACCGAAAGAATCAATTTCAAAGCCAAATCCTTCAAAGACATCTTTATGCTCCTCATAGACCAAAGAATCACTAGGCGATAAGCTTACCACAATGGCAGGTGCCAAATTCTGCGATAAAATCTCCTTCTCACGGTATTTCTCCATAAAAGCTTCAAATTTCACCTTTTCGTGGGCCGCATGCTGGTCCATTACATAAAGCTTATCTTCAAATTCAATCAACCAATAAGTCTTAAAAACCTGTCCTAAAACCTTGAAATCACGACGTTTCTCTTCTGTCAGAAGTTTTTCTTCGAACAAATCCATCTGTTCAGGCTTTTCAATAATCATTTCTTGTGCAAACGGAGATACAGGTTTATTTGAAACTGTATTGAAATTATCTAAAACAGTCAATTTACTTGCATCTGCCAAATTAATATCTGTCAACGCATTCGAATCTATATCAGAATCACCTTCGTTTGATTCACTATTTACACCTGATTCATCAGTTTCAACCTTCATATTTTCATCTTCTTCATCCGCAAAGAACAAATCACTCTCAAAACGCTTCTTCTCGGGCATTATGCCAATTGTCGGATTAAATTTGATTTCCAGATTTGAGAAAGGTCTTTTTACTGCTGTAAGGTCGATATAATCTTCTTTCTTTTCCTCTGCAGATTTTTCAGCAGACGTAATGGACGGTTTGTTAGCCAAATTCTCGGTTCCTGGCACCTGCGCCCCGCCTTTTTCCGCACGAATTCGTTCCGCTTCGCTTTCTTTCCATTCTTTTAACCTTTCTTTCTCAAAAGGTTCCGGCGTAGTAATGCGTTCCTCCGCAACTTCTTCCTTTACAAGTTTTGCTTCCGGAATCATTTCCTTACCGCTTAAACTGTTATGAATACTGTCCACAAGTGTGCGCACCAACTGCTCCTGATTCGACATACGAACCTGCATTTTAGTCGGGTGCACATTTACGTCCAACGCCGTAGT
>JAGAQZ010000073.1 GCA_017622505.1 Lachnospiraceae bacterium | reverse complement strand
TTTTGAAATGTAGGTCTTTGATTGTAAACAGCGCTGTCCTAACCTTAACCTAATGGCATAAAAAAATAGGACTAAATCAGTGCAAACCCTTGATTTTGTTGGGTTTCTCTTAATTTAGTCCTATTATAACAGGTCCATGTCTGGATACGTTCATCTTCTCTGCCAGTTCTTCCTGTGACCATCCGCACTTCTTTCTTAAATAGATAATTTTGTCTGCTAAAATCATTTTTTCATCCTCCTTAGGGTTATTAACTTTGAAACTTTTCTTCTTTCAAAATGTCTGCTTTTCTCACATCGCATTTCGGAAGTTTTGCTTCGTTTTTGTTACCCTAATCTTATCGTTTCAAGCGGTTGCATTCTATCAAGTCCGCTTGTAAATTTGTCAACAGGCGGTTGCAAATGCCTGATTTTGGGCGTTTTTTCGCGCAACCGGAGTTTTTTCTTATATTTTATCATCCGCACATCCACAGTGCAAGCACCACACTTGCCGCCACGCCCGAAACCGTAGCCAACAGCGCCCCGGCCAACGTATATCGCGTCTTTGTAATTTTCACCACCATAAAATACACGCTCATGGTATAAAAAACCGTCTCCGTAGACGACATAGACAGCGACACCAGCGTACCGATATACGAATCCGTACCATAGGTTTTGAAAAGGTCCAGCGCCAGCCCCGTAGCCGCCGATGATGAAAACATCTTAATCAAAAGAAAAGGCACCACTTCCGCAGGAAGCGCAAATACTTTAACAACCGGCGACAGTATCATTGCAAGGAAATCAAAAAATCCGGACGCCCGAAGTACACCCACCGCCACCATCAAACCAATCAGCGTAGGCATAATTTTAATAACGGTTTGAATACCGTCCTCAGCACCTTTGATAAAAAGACCGTAAACATCTTTCTTGCGTCCCAGCCCGATTGCCACAATAATAAGGATTACAACCGGCAGAATCATATTGGAAATCGTAACGAGAGTATTCATGAAACCGCCCTCCCGTTCTTTTTGCCCAAACCATTCACCAGCACAATAAAAACAACTGCCACCAACGTAGAAAATGCCGTTGCCAAAATCGCCGGTGCAATAACGGACGCCGGATTCTCTGAACCGTAACTGCTTCGATAGGCAATCAAGTTCACCGGAATCAGCTGTAGCGACGAAATATTTAAAATCAAGAAGTTGCACATATCGTTAGTCGCAATCCCTGCTGGTTTTCCCTGCATTTTGCGCAATCCGTCCAACTCCTTCATCGCATTCAATCCCGCCGGCGTGGCTGCCCAGCCAAGGCCCAATACATTGGCAATCACGTTAAGGGAAATAAATTCTTCCGCCTTGCTCTTTCGCGGCACCCCCGGAAAAAGCATATGCAATACCGGTCCGATTAATCGCGACAGAAAGTCTACAAGCCCTGCCTCTTTGGCAATCTCCATCAATCCGACCCACATAGACATAACGCCCATCATAGTAATACACAAAGTAACGGCATCCTGCGCCGATTGGATTGCCGCATCCGTCACCGCTTCCAAATTCCCCGTAAAAGCGGCATAAACAATACCAATCACAATCATACCGCCCCATAAATAACTCATCATAAAGGAGTCCCTTCGGCACTTTCGCGCCTATTCTTTTTACCATTTTATTTCCGTCGGCGGTTGTCATATTCCTGCATTTGTCTGGCAAAATCCCGCTGGTTCGCTTCCGTCTCCTCGTATCGCATCTGTCTGTATTCTTTCTCGTAGGCACGATTTGCTTTGATGCGCTTCACCTCATCATCCAGCATCTTTACCAAATTACTTTCTCTCTCCTCAGGATTAAGCATATAATTTAAGAACGCTTTCAGCCCCTCATCTTTTACCGTCTCTGCCGATTCTTTCGTGGCGCACACAAAAATCCGATGTATACCTCCTGGCAACTCCAACCTTGTCACTCCATCACACCGCTCTCGGAAATGATATACCGCCCGCCCTTCTTTAAACACATCCCGGGTGGCAAGATACAGCTCTGTCTTCCAAACGCTCTGCTTAGCATCCGCCATATGTAACTCCACAGAAATTCCTTTCGTTCCCGTGACGCACTCCACAATATTATTCTTATCATATTGAATTTTATAAATTTTCTGCCCCGTCAGTAACTCCATCAACCTTTTGGCTGTTTTAACATTCGCCATAATCTTTGACAATATAAAAGCATCCTGAATCGTCAAACTCTCATATCCCCGATCCATAACCAACTCTCCCTATTCCGTTATAAAATACTGATTGTCCGATTTTGTCGCAAACAAAACCGCTTGATACACTTCTTTAGATTCCCCGGATTTTCGTCGTATTTCGACACCGCCATAAACAGAACAAAGATATGTTACAGATAAGTCTAAAAAGACAGGTTTGATAAAATAATTCTAACAGCAGGTATGTAATATGCCTATGTGCAAAATGACGAATTTAATAATGACGGTTCTTAGCTTCCTATTTGTGATTTATTCTTTGAAAAATTGGTCGATTTGACTGTGAATACAGTTTCTTTCTGTAGTAGATTCCGGCAAAAGAATTCTGCCGTACAAGTTAATTTTACGCTTTTCGTCACTTTTCGACAAGATAAAAGCATCGCATTTTTCGACAAGCAAAAACGTCATTTCTTATCCTCACGATTCTCTCTTTTTCACACAAAATACACCCCGTTTGTCTTTCAACAAACGAGGTGCATCTTTATCGGACATTCTTATGAATTTACGTAAGCTTCAATGACATCCCACACTACAGGATTCTCAAAATCCAGCTTCCACTCTGCAACGCCGGCGATATTGTTCGCCTCCATAACGCTTAATTTTACCTGAATGGATTCGCTGTCTTCCATCCAAATCTGATACAAAGTTCCGTCCTTCTGGATTTCACCGTAGTACTGGCAGGTTTCATTATCCCAATATAATTCAACCCCACTGGTATTTGCCCAGTTCTCTGCCAAATCCATTCCGATGGTTTCACAACTTACCGTACCGCCGGAAGTCTTCCAAAGTCTTGTGTAGAAAGGAATTGCATTAATAATCTTCTCTGCCGGAACTTCTTCCATCGTATTTAAAATACCCTGTTCCACGAAATTGATAGATGCCACGGAACCTGCCACCTGTGAACTGCTCCAGTGCTCATCATATCCCATAATCACCACATAATCCGCAACCAGACCCTGTTCTGCACGATTATAGTACATCGTTGATGCAGTAGGTGCATAGTTGTCTACCGACAATACAATATTGTTCGCATGAGTCTGAATGGATAATTCACGCAAAAACTGAATGAAATCATCTCCATACTCTGCACCGACGGTTTCAAAGTCCACATTAATACCGTCCAAATCATACTGCTGTGCGTAAGTAATCAAAGTCGATACCATCAATTCTCTCTTCTCACTAGAAGAAAGAATTGCACCGATATTCACCGAATAATCCACGTCGGTTACCACTGCCCACACTTCAATACCTTTATTGTGTGCTTTAGTCACATATTCCGTACTTGCAATACACTCTAAGGTTCCTTCTTCATCCTTCACTCTAAACCATGTGGGCGCAATTACATTCACACTCTTGGTTTCAGCCATATAAGCATCATAGGTGCTGTTGGCGCCCTGAGAGAATACCTGATGGAAGGCCATATTAATCTTGCCTTCACGGCTGATGCTCTGATAATTGAGAACCACCGCATCCGTTGCCGGCGTCTGCGTCATCATTTCGCCTTCTTCCAGACGCTTATTCTCAACATAGCCAATCAACGCATCTTCTGTGATGACCTTGCTCCACTTCTCCATCACTTCCAGAACAAATACCTTTTCACCTTCAGGCAAATCCTTCAGAATCGGACTCTTCACACCGCCCTGATAGCGAAGTTTGGTATCCTTGGTGATATTGGCATACTGTCTTGTGCCCCATTCCGTATAAAGAAGCATACGGTTGGGCTCCGCAAAATATTCATAAGTAAAATTGGCAAAAATCTTCACGTAATCGGCTGACAAATATAACTCTTCCCCAATCAGTAACGCTGCCGGACAGGAAAGTGCATTCTCTGCACCCGCCACCGTATAAGAAGAATATTCTTCACCGATATAGGTTTTATAAATATCTTTCTCCGTAGTGTAGAGAACGATACCTTCTTCTTTATTAATATAAAAACGGTCCGTAAAATACTTCTCCACCGTTGCCATATCGAAATAGCAGTTGCCGTCCACAAGTTTAGCTTTCTCGTCAATATGGGCATCCTGCATAATCATCGCAACATCATCCGATTCCACCAATCCAAAATATTGATACAAATCTTCACGTTCGGAAGTATAATACACACTTTCAACCAGTGTTTCTCCGTAAAAAATTCCCACAAGGGCTATAATAAGGACAATCGCAATCACAACAGGGATTGCTTTGGCCAACATGGCTTGTCGCTGTTTTTTTCTCTTTTTCTTTCGCTTATCCTCGCGTTTCGGTTCCATGGCGTTTCCTCCGTTTCGGTTTTGACCGCCCCTATTATAGCAGAATATTCTCGCATCGTCATTAAAATTTTGTTGTTTTTTGAGTTTTTCGGAAAGTCGCGTTCGTTTGAGGGACTCACTTTGTTTAAAACTTCCCGAAACGGTTATGATTTCAGACAGAAGGCCTGTTGAATGGTTTTCGCTTATATCCAAAAGGAACCGTGATGCATTTGTATCAAAACGAAATTTCCATCATAAAATATTTTAATTATGACGATACTAGTAAAACGAAAGATGTCCGGAAGTACCAAAATATCAATGCAATTCTTGAATCATTACGCTTTAAAAATTATTTGGAATCACAAATGCGCGAACGCGCATCAGCTTATAAGACATTCCGGAGTCATATACCCCGAAAGGAGAATTATACTCTTATATAAATATGGATAGAAACTACAGCCTCCCAACCGGTACAAATTTCCGTTTGGACACCTTTCTCCTTCAGTATAGTGCCGAAAAAACACAAATTCAAGAAAAAGACGTCGACAAATTTCGCGCTTTCGACAAATGCTCATGATAGTGCAGATATTTTTATGACCAAGAATTTTGTAAAAATAAAGAAACATTTTCCTATATTAAAATTTAGTGAACAAAAGGTCACAAGTATTGACTAAAAATTATGAAAAAGTATAATATACAGTAAAAACTTTGCGTTTTTATGTCGAAATATATTATGTAACTATTCAGAGCCATGCAGATTTATAAGAACAGACTTTGCAAGCTTGCTTGCATAAGGATGATTTTATAAATCTATATGGCGAGAAGCCATACATGAGCAAAAGGAAAGCTACGCAGTAGCGATTTTGCGAATGTATGCTCTGAATAGTTACCCACACAGCATAAACCCTTTTAACATAGATTGGAGTATTGAATGAAGATAGAGAGAGTAAATGATCATCAGATACGATGCACACTTACCAAAAAAGAATTAGAGAAACGAGACTTGAAACTTAGCGATATGTCTTACGGCAACGAGAAAGTAAAGCGTCTGTTCCAGGATATGATGCAGATGGCAGCTTACGAATGTGACTTTGAAGCCGAGGATACACCGCTTATGATTGAAGTCATTCCTTTTACGGAGTGCGCGGTCGTAATTATTACTAAAGTAGAGGATCCCGATGAACTGGATACCAGATTTTCCCGCTTTGCACCTTCCGTGCATGACGGTGAGCCTTCTTTGGCCGGATTAATCGGCGATGTAGTGCAAAGTTTGGCCGGAAACGGCGAAGAAATCGCAGAATTATTCAAGAAAATGCAGCAGCACAACGATAAGGAAGCACCTTCTCTTACAACAGATGCGTCTGAGGAAAATGCCGAAAATGACAAGGCGACCGGAAGCATTTTCTACGAATTTGATTCCTTAAACGAAACTATCCGTGCCTGCCGTTCCGTAAAGACCGCCTACATTGGCGACAGCATCCTTTACAAAAATGCGCGGGAAAACAGATTTATTCTTTATTTATATAATGTAGATTCATCCGCAGAGGACTTTGCCAAGGTTTGCAATATTCTTTCCGAATACGCGGGCAAGGTTCACGACAACGGCTATTATAAATTTTACGCAAAGGAACATTTTGATACCTTGATTGGCGAAAATGCCGTAAGTTCTCTGGCCGAAATTTAAAGCTTTTGCCCTTACGAATTAAGGATTTTTATGATTTGAGAATCTCTTATGATTTAAGAATCTCTTACAGTTAAATTTTATAATTAAAAAATGTAAAATAAAAAACGCTTACACCATCTGATGTAAGCGTTTTATTTTGGAAAAATTTATACTATTTTATAACTGATTCAATGCTTCGAGCAATGCATCCACGTCCATGCCGTGAACCATAGCTGCTTCCTCAAGAGTTTCGCCCTGTGCGGAAGGACAGCCGATGCAGTGCATTCCTGCGCTCATAAGTACGGGTGCAACACCGGGGTTTGCTCTTAACATTTCACCGATTGTCATATCTTTGTTAAATTCAGCCATTTTACAATCCTCACTTTCCTTAGCTTTCTGCTTTTTTATTCTAAAACAGTTTGTCCGAATGTGCAAGATAAACTTACGGAAATCATAAAAGATTTGACTATATTTTCCGTTTTATTCCAATGCCAAAATCTTCCCGTCATAAAAGCGAAAAAATCCTTATTCTTCCTTTATTTTTATGAATTTTATCTGCCCTTTTGACTTGACTATAATGGTTTAGAGGAGTACAATTATTGATAGTCTTTAATAAACAATATTTTTTAAATAATATATAGGAGGATAAAACATTGAGAGAAGAATGGACAAGTTTTAAAGGCGAGTTATGGCAAAACGAAATCAATGTTAGGGACTTCATTCAGGCCAACTATGAACCCTACGACGGAGATGAGTCATTCCTTGCTGACGCAACACAGAATACAAAGGACTTATGGGATCAGGTATTAGACCTGACTAAGCAGGAAAGAGAAGCAGGCGGTGTTCTTGATATGGACACTAAAGTTGTTTCTACAATCGTTTCCCATGGCCCCGGATACTTAAATAAAGACAAAGAAACTATCGTTGGTTTCCAGACAGACAAGCCCTTCAAGCGTGGTTTACACATATTCGGCGGTGTTCGTATGGCTGAGAAGGCTTGCGCTGATAACGGTTATACATTAGACCCTGAAATACAGGACTTCTACACAACCTACAGAAAGACACATAACGCAGGTGTTTTCGATGCTTATACACCCGAAATGCGTGCGTGCCGTTCTAACCACATTATTACAGGTCTTCCTGATGCTTACGGACGTGGACGTATCATCGGTGACTACAGAAGAATTGCACTTTACGGTATTGACCGTTTGATCGAAGACAAGCAGGCACAGAAGGCTTCTTTGGTTCGTCCCATGACTGATGACGTAATCCGTCTTCGTGAAGAAATTTCAGAGCAGATCCGTGCTTTGGAAGATATGAAGAAAATGGCTGCATCTTACGGACGTGACATTTCAAATCCTGCAACAAACGTACAGGAAGCTATCCAGGGTGTATACTTTGGTTACCTTGCTGCAATCAAGGAACAGAACGGTGCTGCTATGAGTATCGGACGTACATCTACATTCCTTGATATTTATGCACAGAGAGACTTAGCAAACGGAACATTTACAGAAGAACAGATTCAGGAATTCGTTGACCACTTTATTATGAAGTTACGTCTTGTTAAATTTGCAAGAACACCTGAATACAATAGCTTATTCTCAGGTGACCCCGTATGGGCTACCGAATCATTAGCTGGTGCAGGACTTGACGGAAGACATATGGCAACTAAGATGTCATTCCGTTATCTCCATACTTTAGAGAACTTAGGCCCCGCTCCCGAGCCCAACTTAACAGTTCTTTGGTCTGAATTATTACCGGAAGGCTTCAAGAAGTACTGTGCTAAGATTTCTATCCTTACTTCTGCTATCCAGTACGAAAACGACGATATGATGCGTAAAACACATGGTGATGACTACGCTATCGCATGTTGCGTATCTTCAATGCGTGTTGGTAAGGAAATGCAGTTCTTCGGCGCAAGAGCAAACCTTGCTAAGTGCCTCCTTTACTCATTAAACGGCGGTGTTGATGAGAATACTAAGAAACAGGTTGCTCCTAAGACCTTTAAGGCTTATGAAGGCGATGTTTTAGAATATGATAAGGTAATGGAACTTTACAAAGAAATGATGTCATGGTTGGCAGGCGTTTATGTAGATACTTTGAACTGTATCCACTATATGCACGACAAGTATTGCTATGAACGTGCACAGATGGCTCTTCATGACAGAGATGTAAGACGTTACTTTGCAACAGGTATTGCCGGACTTTCTGTAGTTGCTGACTCACTTTCAGCTATTAAGTATGCTAAGGTTACAGCAATCCGTGATGAAAACGGTATTATCGTAGATTACAATGTAGAAGGCGAATTCCCTAAATACGGTAATGATGATGACCGTGTAGACTCTATTGCACAGGAAATCGTTACTACATTTATGAACTATGTACGTAGCCACCACACATATCGTGATGGTTTCCCTACAACTTCAGTATTAACCATTACTTCTAACGTAGTATATGGTAAGAACACAGGTGCTACACCTGACGGACGTAAGGCTGGTGTTCCTTTCGCACCCGGTGCTAACCCTATGCACGGAAGAGATACAAGCGGTGCTGTTGCTTCACTTGCTTCTGTTGCTAAATTACCTTTCCTTGATGCACAGGACGGTATCTCAAATACCTTCAGTATTATCCCTAATGCACTTGGTAAGAACA
>JAGAQZ010000072.1 GCA_017622505.1 Lachnospiraceae bacterium | reverse complement strand
GATGCACCTGATACCACATCAGGCCCGCCGGATAAATCATATAAACCATATTTGATATAAAACCAAGCATCGCAAATTGCAACTTGTATCGACCCAAAAAAGAATTATGCCGGCTCCAGAAACACATCATGCACATTGCCGTACAGACATGAGAAGGCAGCTTTTCAATATCAATTTTACCGTATGCAAAAGGCATAAGAAAAAAATCTGCCATATACAAGCCAAAGGCACAGTTTATAAAAAACGCCATCGCCTTCTGCTTCGTTTTCCCATCCTTATTTTTTATATAAATAACAGTAAAAACAATGGCAAGTACTGCTATAAATAAATAGCACAGATGCCAAAGTCCAAAACAGGAAAATGTGATTCCGCCGGTTTTATCAGACAACAATTCACTGAGAAACGCATACATAATGATATCTCCTATGTTATGATACCTGTTTTTACCTACAAATTTTAATTACCAACATCCGATGGGGCATATCGCCCCACCGGTGTATGTTTGGAATCTTTACACAAGTTGTCCCGGTAATTTTAACTTCTCTTTGTACGGATACTGCTTATCAAACTCCTCGGCTTTGTCTTCATCAATAAGATATCCTGCAGGCGGTCCGTATTCGCCGGTAATCCCTGCCAAATATCCCGGAATCAGTTCCTTGCACAAGAAGAAGGATGCATCCACGCCTTCCGGCAAACCGCGATAGCGAAGTCCGAATTCCGATGCATAAGTAAAACCGCTCTTTCCGTAAAAATCGATATTACCTTCAAAACACAACGCACCTGCGCCCATTTCTTTGGCTTTTTCAATAGTGTAGTCCAAAAGAATCTTACCGTAACCCCGACGCTTCAAGTCATTTGCAATGCAAATAGGCCCCATGGTCATAATAGAAATATCTCTGCCGTCATCTGCCTGAATGCTTGCACGCACAAAGACATTCTGACCAATAATCCGGCCCTCCTTCTCCATTACAAAATCGAGCTCCGGAACAAAGTCCTTATCGTCTCGAAGACAACGAAGCAAATAATGCTCGTAGCATCCCGGGCGATACACATTCCAAAAAGATTCTCTTACTAAATTCTCTACCTCTGCATGGTCTGCAGGTGTTTCCAAACGGATGATATAGTCATTTTTATTCATTATTTATTCTTTCCCTCCTGATGATTGTTGACTACAGTGCTGGGAGGTTACGATTTGATTGTCTTCATAACCTCTCGGTTATTCCACAATCTCTAAGGTGTTGTTCTTTCTCAAACAGCAATCTCCTTTAAATAAAATATTTATAATCAAGCCGTATGGCAGGATTAACGGTATTAAATTAAAATATAGTGCTCAGACAAACTGAAATTTTACGGTCTATATAATTTCATAATACTCAATAAATGCTTGTATTTGAACCTGCTTGTCTTCTTCAGACATATTACCTTTTAATGCTTCTATCCAATCTGCATCAATCATACAACCAACATCAAAATTAATACTATATTTCGCTCGTTCAATCAATTCAGCATCTTCATAATCTCCAATGCAAAACAAATATCCACAAAGAACTCTTATATATTCAGAGCTTCCATCCTGATAGTTTTCAATTTCTTTTTCTATCAAACCTCTAATTTCACTCTTGGAAATCCTGGTAAAATCAAATCCATATTTCTTAACTATATTATTTGCACGCTCTTCATTAGATAACGATTTTTGTGCAACATCGGTATTTATGTTCCAAAAATCAGCTAATGATTTTGCAAAATACTCCTCTTCACCATCAATAACATTAAACAAATAAATTGATTCATCTTCTTTTATAACAAATACATTTCCTGCACCATCATCCGAAAAGATGTAGCCGTCAATCCCATATTCGCTTGTGTAATACTCTGTATTATTTTTTATCATTTCACATGAATACAAAATCCATGCTATCGGTAATTTTCTATCCCCAATGCACATGACTTCTTCTATACCATCACTCACACACAAGATTTCTAATAACACTGTTGGTATACCATACTCAATACTTTGTAAAGGGGCGTGCAATCTAATATTGTTATTATACATTTCATTAATTAAACAAATATACTTATTCATTCTCTTTCACTTCTTTCGTCATTCATGGCAAATCAATCTAGGCATCAAATTCAAATTTAACTTTGCAAACAAAATTTACTGTAAAAACTTATAAATTTGTGCATTATATCATTTTTATAATTTAAATTAACAAATATATTTTACTTGCTTTCAGTTATCGGCTTATGCTTAACTTGTTTCAGTCTTTGCTATTCGCTTGGTCGTAATAGCAAGACACAAAAATAACCGCCCTGTCCTGAGAAAACTTGGCGGTTATTTTTAACTAAAATATTTCAGGCTAACCGTCTATCGGTAGCACTTCTACTGTTATTATCATACCACTAAGTTCACTCTATGTCAATGATGCGCTACTCCCCCAGAACCCTTTTATAATCCTCAAAGAATCCCGGATAAGACTTATTTACTGCCTCCGCTCCATGAATGGTCACAGGTGCTGTCGCTCTTACTGCCGCTACCGCAGCCGACATTGCAATACGATGATCTCCCGCGCTGTCTACTTCACCACCGGTATATTCCTTCACTCCGTCAATGTATAAGTTCACCTTGCCGTCTTCTTCTACGGCCCTTAAATCCGCGCCAAGCGCCTGTAACAAAGCCTTAGTGGTTTCGATACGGTCACTTTCCTTAATGCGAAGTCGTCCTGCATTTTCAAACACGGTAGTACCTTCTGCCAATGCCGCAACTACGCACATAACCGGAACCAAATCGGGGATTTCCGATACTTCTGCACGAATCGCTTTTAATTCTTTCTTTTTTACGGTGACTGAAGTCTCTTCTATT
>JAGAQZ010000006.1 GCA_017622505.1 Lachnospiraceae bacterium | reverse complement strand
TATGTGGTGCTTGGTATTTGGGCATTATATATTTTATATATGTTTATTTCAAAAAAAATAAATAAACATAGTATTATTGGATTTGTAGAGTTGTTGATAACATATGTTCTTGTCAATCGTAATTTGATTTTGGATTTTTTGATTAACGACAATTATATTAGTCATAGGGAAGAATACATAAATATTGGTTCTGATTTTTATATTAATGCAAAATATTGTTTTTTATATGGTGCGCAACATGCATATTCATATAATATATATCTTGTTTTGCCAATTTTCGTATTGATAGTTTTGGCATTGTGTTATATAAAAAATAAAAATAAGAAAGAAAGAAATATTTTAGTTGCTTCAATTATAATTTTTGTTGTTTTGTTTGGGATAGCCGTTTTTTTTGGCTTTTGTAAAACGGAAATAGTGGCTGACTGGAGGAATAGTGTACATGGTTTTTTGCGCTATTTCCAGATAGAGAGAATTTATTTTATCAGTCCAAGTGGATGGTATATACTCTTTGCACTGGCATATCGTTGTTGGTGGGGAATGTTGGAACCCAAATATCACAAAACACATAAAGAACCTAAAAAAAGACTAATTCAGACAATAATAAATACTATTAATGCACCAACTTCAAAGACTATTTTGTTAATAATTATTATTATCCCAACGCTTTATATAATATTAGATAAGAGTAATTTTTATGACAATGTAAGAGAAATCAGATACGGTTCTGATGTAACAAAAAGTATTTCGTGGGAAGCATGGTATTCTGAAGAATTGATGAAGGAATTAGATTGTGCAATAGGGAGAGATAGAACAGAGTATCGTATCGCACATCTTGGAATCTGTCCTGCGCCATCATTGGCATACGGATTTTATACGGTTGATGGTTATTCTAATAACTATGATATAGAATATAAACATAAATTTAGACTAATAATCGAGTCGGAGTTGGAGAAAGATGAAAACTGTAGATTATATTTTGATAATTGGGGAAGTAGATGTTATTTATTTAATTCTATATCCGGAACTAGTATGATGATTTCAAAGAAACAAAATATGAAATATTTTGATTTAGAGATCGATATGGAAAAATTAAAAGAACTGGGTTGTGACTATATTTTTTCAGCAGGAGAAATTGTCGATTACGAGGAAATGGGATTGGATTTTTTAGGATATTATACGACGGACACATCTTATTGGGGGATATGGCTATATCAGCTAAATTGAAATAAATGAAACTGGTAAGAAGCTGGCAACCAATATTATAAGAACGTGTGATATAAGCAAATAAGTATGTTCTTAATATTAGAATGTAAACAAATATAAAAGAGTTTGCCGATATAGGATTAATTTAAAGGTATTTTATGGAAAACAAAGCACAGTGGAAAAAGTTACAAGACAAGCTTGAGCAATATATTAATGTTGAATTAAAAGAAATGATTATTAGTAACGCTAGGAATAAAGAGGGTGTTACCAAGGTAAAGGTGCGCCCGGTTATGCTAAAAAATGAACTGGTATATCAGGTGAGTTCTTTTAAGGGGAAACAGGTATTTCACGAGAATATGACGCCGGAAGCGTTATGTCAGAATTGTATAAAGTGGCTTCAGAATGATTTTGGTCAAATGGAAGCACATCATGTGCAGGGGACGTTGATTTGTCTTACCAATAAAAAGGGTACGCTGACAGTGAAAGAAAAGAAAAGACCAGCTGCGACAAATGAAAAAGCTAAGAATTCCAGTGAGATGGGAAAAGATGTACAAATAAAAGAAAGGAAAGATGTAAGAATCTTGGCTGAAGAACGTCTTCAAGAACTTTCTCACAACCGCAAGAAAAAATATATTTTAGAAGAAAATATCCCTGTGGGATTTTTGATTGATTTGGGCGTACAAACGCCCCAAGGTAAAATCATACATTCGGCATACGATAAGTTCCGCCAGATTAATCGTTTTCTGGAATTTGTGGAAGATGTTTTGCCGGCATTGGAAGAACGGGAGGTCATCCGCATCTTGGATTTTGGTTGCGGAAAGTCCTATTTGACCTTCGCAATTTATCATTATTTGCACGAATTAAAAAAGAAAGATGTGCAAATTATAGGATTGGATTTGAAAGAAGACGTTATTGCGCATTGCAATAAGTTAAAAGATAAATACGGTTATACGAATTTGCAGTTTTTGACAGGTGATATCAAAGATTACACCGGTCAGGACGAAGTGGATATGGTGGTGACGCTTCATGCCTGTGATGTGGCCACAGACTACGCGCTGTATAAGGCGTTGAAGTGGAATGCCAGGGTGATTTTATCCGTACCTTGTTGTCACCATGAAGTAAACAGGCAGATTGGTGGCAAAGAGTTGGCGCCTATGTTAAAATATGGTATTGTAAAAGACAGAATGGCGGCATTGGCAACGGACTCTTTGAGAGCACTTCTTTTGGAGAAGGAAGGGTACGATACCCAGCTTCTGGAGTTTATTGACATGACACATACGCCTAAAAATATTTTAATCCGGGCGGTGAAACGCACCAAGATGATTTCGGCTACAAAGCAGAAAGAACTTGTAAAACAGGAAGAAGATTTCACCAAATTCCTGGGAATTCATACCACTTTGCAGAAGTTGTTGGAAGAATAAAACAGAAAGGAGAAAAGTAAAATGAATGCGAAAATGAAAAAGACCATCAAAGTAACTGTCGTAACACTTACTTTTTTCCTGATGTTATTTTTATTTAGTGTCATGCTGAACCGCGAAAATACCGGTATGACTATGGAAATGGCAGAAGCTACTTATCCTACGGTGGCAATTCAGAATAATGCCCGTATCATCAATAAAATGCAGGGCTATGTTAATCCCATGGATACGTCTTATATGCGCGAAAGTATTACACCTTTGGAAGAAGGGCGTTCCGTATCCATTTACGTGGACAAGTACGGAAGGGAGATTACGGGGCTTGCCTACGAGATCAGAAGTATTAACGGCGAGCGTCTGATTGAAAGTACGGAGCTTACCGATTATGTTGAGAAAAAGGATTACATTACCACCAGTTTTTCTCTGAAGGATTTGATTGAGACAAACCGGGAATATACTATGGTGATTTTGGTATCGCTGGACACGGGGGAAGTGCTTCGCTACTACACCCGCATTATACAGGCGTACGATTACAAGGCGGAAGAAAAACTTGCTTTTGCCTATGATTTTTCCAATAAAACCTTTGCGGAAGCGCCGGAAAGTGAAGAGCTGATTACTTATCTTGAGAGCGATTCCACAGGGGACAATACCAATTATCGCCATGTAAACATTCACAGTTCCTTTGACCAGATTACCTGGGGTGATTTGGAAGTGGTAAAAGAGACAGAACCCGTGGCTGTGTTGGAAGAACTGGCGCCTTCTACGGCAGTAGTCCGTCTGGAATATATGGTAAGTTTAAAAGAGGGCAGAGATACCCATTACTATAACGTAACAGAGCGTTTTCGTATGCGTTCCGGAACGGAGCGAATGTATCTTTTGGAATATGACCGCTATATGGATCAGATGTTTTTTGAGAAGGACCATGCCTTTTATGGGAATAAAATTGTTCTCGGCATTACCGACGAGGATATTTCCCTGACCGAAAGCGAAGACGGTAATGTATTTGCTTTTGTCAAAGAGGGCAATTTGTACGTGTGCAATATTGCGGACAATAAGTTTGCCAGAGTATTCAGCTTTTATGATGAGGACAATTTCGACTGGCGTACGAGAAACCAGAAACACGATATCAAGATTCTCAGTGTGGACGAAACAGGTAATGCCGTTTTCATTGTTTATGGTTATATGAACCGCGGTAATCACGAAGGTGAAGTGGGTATTCAGGTATATGCCTACAACGGCCTTATGAACACTGTGGAAGAATTGCTTTTTATCCCTTATGATAAAACTTACGAGATGCTTAAAGTCAATGTAGAGAAGCTGGCGTACCTGAACCAAAAGGGCGACTTTTATGTGTATTTGGAAGGCACAATTTTCTGTGTGGATTTGGAGACCGGAGAGTATCAGGAACTGGTATCCGGCGTAAGTGAGCATACTTTTAAGGTGTCTGATAATAATACCATGCTTGTATGGCAGGCCGGCAACAATACCTACAATTCTAGAGAAATGTTGTTGATGAGCCTTGAAGGCGGTAAGCGTTCGCTGATTCGTGTGGAAGACAATGAGCGCGTGTTGCCACTTGGGTTTATGGGTAATGATTTGATTTACGGTATTGCAAATGTGGAAGATATCTATACGGACAGTACGGGGAATACAACCTTCCCCATGCATACGGTTTATATTCGTAACCAAAAGGGTGATATCTTAAAAACCTATGGCGAAGAGGGCCGCTATGTGACCGGCTGTGAAATTCAGGATAATATGATTACCTTGCAACAGGTTAAAAGAGACCGTGACGGTGTTGGGTTTACGGATACAGCGGCGGGCACGATTCTAAATAACGAAGTTGAAGAAGTCGGTAAAAACAGCATTGAAGTGGTTGCTACCGAAAGCTATAAAAAAATCGTTCAGATTGTTATGCGTTCCGAAATGGAAGACGGTTCCATTAAGTTTATGGCGCCGGAGGAAGTTTTATACGAAGGCGAAAGAAACATTGTTCTGGACATTGCGCCCCAGGAAAACACCTATTATGTATATAGCGGTGGCGGAATCTCGGGCGTATATACCAATCCGGGTGCAGCAATTCGTGAGGCATATCCTGTGGCAGGAAGTGTCATCAATGCCGATGGCGATTACGTATGGATCAAAGGAAATCTCGTAAGCCGTAACCAGATTATGAAAATTACCGGAACCAAAGTGGATGATGAGACGTCATCTTTAGCGGTATGCTTGGAGACCATTCTTTCTTATGAAGGTTATTCAAGAGATGCGCAGACTTTGTTGGATCAGGATTACAGTGCAGTGGAGATTCTGGAAGAGGCAATGCCCGGCGCAGAGATTCTGGAACTGCAGGGCTGCAGCCTAGATTCCGTACTCTACTACGTAAATCAGGATATCCCGGTATTGTTTATCGGCGATGACGGAGAGGCTGTGCTGATTGTAGGATTTAATGATTTGAACACCGTGTGGATGAATCCTGCAAACGGAAGAGTCTATAAGGTTGGTATGAATGATTCAAAGGAGTTCTTTGAGGAGAACGGAAATAATTTTATTGCGTATTTACGAAATGAAGAGTAGTGCTTAAGTAAATTGAGCGGATGGTATAGGACGCAAGGAGTATTATATATTCCAACGGAACATGCTCTCGCTCGAGTGAAAACATAGCGGATACTAAACTCGTGCAGCATTGCATTTGCACTCGTTAAGTACCGATGCTTTCACACGGTTCCTTATGGAATAATAATATCCTTGCTGTAATAAAAATATATGATGCTCAATTTACTTGAGCACTAAAAACAAAAAGCATTTATCAATTGCGATAAATGCTTTTTTTATAAAATACAATAAGTTATATTCAATCCTTACTCATCTCATCTAACAACGAAATCTTAATATCATACAGCTTGCTTGAAAGGTCCACATACACTTCGTGGGGGTTTGCAAAACGTCTGGTTTCATCCCACATTGTATCCTGGTCTTTTAAACAGTAATCTCTGATTTCCATAACGGAAGGAGAGGCGTAGACACACTCGCCATTGAGGAAAACGGGCACCAGCAATTCCTTAATCGTAAAAGTGCCGGGCTTCATTTTGGTCTTCTTCCAAGGCTCGTTCGGGTCAAATAAAAGGATGAAATCATCTTCGGTATATTTCTCATCTGCAAGACAAATTAAATCTGCCTTAATCTTGCCGGTTTCTTTCTCATAAATACGATACACTGTTTTGTTTCCGGGGTTTGTTACCTTGGCAGAGTTCTCGGATAACTTAATCTTGGGAATGTACTTGCCGTTGTCATCACGGATGGCAGCAAGTTTGTAAACACCGCCGAAAGCAGGGTTGTCCGCAGAGGTAATTAAGTTAGTGCCTACGCCCCAGGAAGTAATTTTAGCACCCTGTAATTTCAAGCTTTCAATCAAGTATTCGTCTAAGTCGCTAGAAGCGGAAATAACCGCATCGGGGAAGCCTGCTTCGTCCAACATTTTACGGGCCTTCTTGGACATATAGGCAAGGTCACCGCTGTCCAAGCGGATGCCGTAGTAGCCAAGCTTAATGCCTGCGTCGCGCATTTCGCTAAAGACGCGGATGGCGTTGGGCACGCCGGATTTTAAGGTGTCATAAGTATCAACCAAAAGAATACAAGCGTTGGGATAAAGGTTTGCGTAGGTTTTAAAAGCGGTATATTCGTCATCGAAACTCATAATCCAACTGTGGGCGTGCGTTCCTTTTACGGGAACGTCAAACAACTGTCCGCAGAGAACGTTGGAAGTTCCGACACAACCGCCAATCATGGCAGCCCTTGCACCGTAGGTACCCGCATCGGGGCCCTGCGCACGTCTCAACCCAAATTCCATAATGCCATCGCCCTGTGCAGCATAGGCTACGCGGGAAGCCTTGGTGGCAATCAAACTCTGATGATTGATAATATTCAAAATGGCAGTTTCCACAAGCTGAGCTTCCATAATGGGTGCAATCACCTTAAGAAGCGGTTCTCTCGGGAATACAACAGTTCCTTCAGGAATGGCATAGATATCACCGCTGAAACGGAAGGTGCTTAAGTAATCCAAGAAGTCCTGCTCGAAAATTCCAAGGCTTGCAAGATAGTCGATATCTTCTTTTTCAAATTTCAATTCTTTGATGTATTGAATGACCTGTTCTAAGCCGGCTGCAATGGCATAGCCGCCACCGGAAGGGTTGGTGCGGTAAAACATATCAAAAACCACGGTTTTATCATTTTTACTCTTAAAATAACCCTGCATCATAGTGAGTTCGTAAAGGTCAGTCATAAGTGTCAGATTCTGTCTGTCCATCGGTATGTCCCCCAAAAAACATATTATTGTATATCATACCCCTTTTTGTACAGAAAAGCAATTTATTTGACTGAGAAGGAAGAAAACAATATACGGCAGAATGCCGAACATAACCTTGAATTTACCTACATAAAAGGATATAATTATATGATGTGATAAAATGTGTAAAGTGTGGCTTTGTGCAGGCACAAAAGCTATGGCTGATGGAATATTTTATAATAATGGATATGTGCGTAAGCGCAGAACGGAGGATGCTATGAAAATCACGGTTTTAGCCGGCGGAAACAGTACAGAGAGAGACGTATCACTGGTTTCCGGGACAGGAGTTTATCGTGCGCTGAAATCAAAGGGACACCAGGTTGTACTTTTGGATGTATATCTGGGTGTGGAGTACGATAATCCGGATGTGATTTTTGATGATACAAGAGACTGGGCTGAGGGTATGAAGGCGGTCAGCGAAAAGAACCCTACCATGGATGAACTGAAAGCGTTAAAGAAGGGCGATACGGATTTCTTCGGCAAGAATGTTTGTGAAATTTGTAAATGTTCGGATATCGTTTTTATGGCACTTCACGGGGCTAACGGTGAGGACGGAAGAATTCAGGCGGCATTTGATTTGATGGGCATCAAATATACCGGTACCGATTATTTGAGCAGCGCAATCTGTATGGATAAGGCGATTACGAAGGAATATTTCCTGATGTACAATGTGCCTACGCCCAAGTCTGTGACTGTTTACAAGGGCGAAGATGTGCGTTCTATGGCAGAGACCATTGGTTATCCCCTGGTGTTAAAAGTATCCCGTGGCGGTTCCAGCGTCGGTGTTTATATGGTGCAGAATAAGGATGAACTACTGCAGACTGCCAATGATGCATTTCAGTACGAAGACAAGGTGCTTTTGGAGCAGTTTATTAAGGGCCGTGAATTTACCTGCGGACTTCTTGAAGGAAGAGCTTTGCCTGTAGTAGAAATTGCACCTGTGGAAGGTTTTTATGATTATAAAAATAAATACCAGGCTGGCAGCACCATCGAAACCTGTCCTGCAAATATTTCGGATTCCTTAAGGGATAAAATCCAGCAGGCGGCAGAACTTGCTTATAAGGTACTTCACCTGCAGACTTATGCCCGCATTGATTTTATGGCGGATGCTGATGAGAACGTTTATTGTCTTGAGGCAAACACATTGCCGGGCATGACGCCTACTTCGCTTTTGCCCCAGGAGGCGGCAGCAGAAGGTATGGATTACGCGTCGCTTTGCGAGCACATTATTGAGATTTCATTGAAGAAATACCGCTAGGGGGAAATGAAATAAACCCGTGCAGGACAAATGATACGGAATTGATTTCCTGAAATAAAAGTTATTTATCGGAAAGGAAAACGGCATGAAAAATATGACCTTTGAAAACATTGCCAAGGCGTGTGGCGGTGAGTTGGTTTTAAACGGTGCCGATGCCGGAACTGAGATTGCGGGTGCGGTACTTGATTCAAGACTTGTAAAAGAGAATTATCTGTTTTTTGCCACCAAAGGCGAGCGTGTGGACGGTCATAATTACATAGCCAAAGCCTTTGAACTCGGTGCTGTAATAGCCGTGTGCGAGCACATTCCCGAGGGCGCGGAAGGGACTTTTATTGTTGTAAAAGATACTTTTACAGCCTTGAAGCAGATTGCTAAATTTTATCGGGAAAGCCTTGATATCAAGGTGGTCGGTATTACGGGAAGCGTTGGTAAAACAAGTACCAAGGAGTTCATCGCATCTGTTCTTGCGCAGAAATATAAGGTATTGAAAACCGAGGGGAATTTCAACAACGAAGTGGGACTTCCGCTGACGGTTCTGAAGCTTCGTGATGAGCATGAGGTGGCAGTGCTTGAGATGGGCATCAGCGATTTTGGCGAGATGACAAGATTATCTGAAATTGCACAACCTGATGTGTGCGTCATTACGAATATCGGTCAGTGTCACTTAGAGCAGCTGGGCGACAGGGACGGCGTGTTAAAAGCGAAAACGGAAGTATTTGCGAATTTGAAAGAGGGCGGAACGGCCTGTCTGTTCGCAGATGATGATAAACTGGCGGGTATTGCGGAAGTAAACGGAAAGAAACCTGTCTTTTACGGTATGGATGAAAGTGCAGAGGTATATGCAAGCGGTGTAGTAAATAAAGGATTGTTTGGCAGTGAATGTGTGATTCACGCAGGCGACATGAAAATAGAGGCAGAGATTCCACTGCCCGGCAAGCATATGGTTTACAATGCTTTGGCGGCAACTGCCGTAGGTAAAACCATGGGGCTTAATGCGGAGGAAATCGAGAAGGGAATCCGCTTAGTGGAAGCGGTCAGCGGACGAAGCCATTTGATTCAAACGTCTGAATATACAATCATTGATGACTGCTACAATGCCAATCCGGTGTCTATGAAGGCAGCTATCGATTTGCTGGGCGAGGCAAATACGAGAAAAGTGGCGATTCTCGGAGATATGTTTGAGCTTGGCGAGAATGAGAAGGCTTTGCACCGCAGTGTTGGTGAATATGCGGCAAAGCAAAAGGTGGATGCGCTGGTTTGTGTCGGTGCCTTGAGCGAAGAAATGTATCAGGGCGCGGCCGAGTGTGATAGTAAAAAAGACGCCATGGAGCTTTATCATTTTGCAACCTTGGAAGATTGTAAAAATGAAGTTGCAGGGCTTTTAAAACAGGGGGATGCGGTGCTGATTAAGGCGTCCCACGGAATGCATTTTACGGAACTGGTGGAACTTTTAACGCAGGAAAATGAACCTGCGTGTGAGGCGGGAAAAGAGTCGAAAGTGCAGACAGAAGAGATTGAAAACGAAGATAAAGTTGTAAACAGCGAAACAGGCGAGGTACAAGAGACAATGGAAGAAATCAAGAAAGACAATGAAGCGGTAGAAGAAGCTTACAGCAAGGCAGTGGAAGAGGTTAAGAATAACAATAAAACCGTATTGCCCATCGAAGATGAGGTAGCTGCGAAAGATGATAATTTAAAGTGGTATCAGAAGCATAAAAAAGCCGTAATCATCAGCATTATTGTGGTAGCTGTTTTGATTATAGGTTGTATCATCGGCTTGATTGCTTACCATAATCATTATCAGTCATTGACCCGCGGTATTCTCTTTTATCAGGATAACGGTTGCGTGATGACAGAGAAGGCAATTTTTAAGGATACAGTTTATTCCGATCAGTGGAACAGCTGGAATTTCAATGAAAAAGGCGAAAACAACGACGCAAACCCTGCGGCCATTACAACGGATGGCAAGTATGTTTATTTTGCAATGAATGTGAATGGTAGTACGTTTGACTTATATTATGCGAAGAAAGGCAATAAGAAAGCTACGCTGATTTGTCAGGGTGTAACCGATTATGAGGTTGCGGACAAAGGCGAAGTGTATTATGCGTCAAACGGCGGTTTTTATCAGTATCTTGTAAAAGATGCAGCGGTTACAAATCTTTGTAATGATGCAGTGACTTTCCGTTTGAGTGATAAAAAAGACAAGGCGCTTATTCTTGGCGGAAGCGACAATAAGCTTTCTTCCATTGAACTTGATAATCTCGGCAGTCTTACCACTTTAGAGACCGGTGTGACAGCGATTATCGAGACGGACGGAGCCTTTAAAACCGTTGTATATGAGAAAGAAGACGGCCTTTATATTTTGACTGCAAAGACCGGCGAAAAGGCGTTGATTACCAAGGAATATACAGAGTGTAAAGTTTATAACATCGATAAAAAATGTGAGGTTTACTACCTGACAGAGGCAAGAGGCTTGTACTATTACAAGGAAGGTGCCAAGGAAAGCAAATTAGTGACAACAGACGCTTGGAGAATGCAGGGCGCGGATTCCGAAAATGCAATGTTCTTTGTTGCCGTGGGACCGATTTCCGAACAGTGTGTATATCGTTTGGTAGTCGACGGCGAAGCAATCGAAATGAAAGATGTTTATCCTATGGATGTGAAGGATGAAATCTATTTTGACACGACTGCCAAGAAGGCATATTTTGTAGGCTATGCAGACGACAATGATACCGTAGGGACGTTATATACCATGGGTTATCAGATGCTTGATAAGGGCAAGGTTGAAGTGATTGACAATAATGTGGTTTCTATCGAATATATGGAACACAACGAAATGTACATCGGCAAGGATGCCGGCAACGGCACCGTTGACCTTTACTACAACAGCACTTTGGTGGCAAGAAACAGTATCGCAAACAGCACTTCATTAACCGCAGACGGACGCGGTGTGGTATTTGCATACCAGGTGGCAGACGAGAACGGCGACAGAATGCTTGCCTTCTATGACGGCGAAGTGCTGAACGATATCGGCAGTTGTGCAGGAGATACTTACCATGCGGTTTCCGGCAAGGAAATATATTTTATGCAGTACGGCGATGCGGGATTTGATGTATTGAAATTCAACGGTCGTAAGGTAAAAGAACAGTTGAAGGATGTTGATAATTACAACTTCTTATTCTACTAAAAAGAATTGGCCTGTTGTGCATAAGGCACGATAAAATGTGCAAGTGAACCGTGGAAACAGCTTGTATTTTACACATAAAAAAAGCCAAAAAACATAAAATGGAAGTAAAGAAGTTAAGGGTAAAAAGATGTTAAAAAAAGTATACCTGTTCCTTGCATTAACTGTTTTATGTATGTGTATGTTTGGCTGCGGTGAGAAGGAAGAGCCGGTGGCAAAAGTGCGTGATTTGGATTTTACCGTAGTGGCTACGGAGAACATTCCTGAGGAATTGCTTTCGGTGTTGGAAGAAAAGAAGGAAGAAAGCTTTTATCAGGCGTATTCCGACGGTGCTTTTATGTATTTGTGCGTGGGATACGGGCAGCAGGAGACCGGAGGCTACAGCATAACGGTGGACGCTCTGTATCTGACGGAAGAAAGTGTGTGTATGGGAACAACGCTGGTGGGACCGGAGGCGTCAGAGAAAAATGCAGAAACTCCGTCCTATCCTTATGTGGTGGTTTGTACGGAATATATTGATAAACCCATACTTTTTGAGTGATGTAAAATATTATTAAAGAAAGACGTTTATGCTTAAACGGTCAATCTTAAAACCCGGAGGTACCAATGATTGTAATTAAAAACGGTTATGTCATCAATCCCAAAAGCGGATTTGAGGGCAAGGCAGACGTTTTCATCAAAGATGATAAAATCGTGTCAATCGGCGAGGCGGAAGTTTGCGAGGATGCCGAAGTAATTGATGCAACGGGGCTTATTGTGGCCCCCGGCCTGGTGGACGTGCATACCCACTTCAGAGACCCGGGCTTTGAGTACAAAGAAGATATTTATACCGGAGCTAAGGCGGCGGCAGCAGGCGGTTATACTACGGTTATTATGATGTGCAATACCAAGCCCACCATTGATAACGTAGATACTTTGTCCTATGTCCTTAACAAGGGCAAGGAAACCGGCATTCATGTTGAGAGCTGCGGTGCGGTAAGTTTCGGTTTAAAAGGCGAGAAATTAACCGATATGGATGCTCTTGCAAAGGCAGGCGCCATCGGTTTTACGGATGACGGTATTCCATTGATGGATGAAGCAATTCTTAGGGAAGCAATGGCGAAAACTGCGGCAATGAATATGCCCATCAGCCTTCATGAAGAAGATGCGTCCTTGATTACTAATAATGGCGTAAATCGTGGTAAAGCTTCTGAGCATTTCGGCATCGGCGGTTCGCCCAGAGATGCGGAAATCAGCCTGATTGAGAGGGATTTACAGATTGCATTGGAAACCAATGCAATTGTGAATGTGCAGCATATCAGTTCTAAGGAAGGTGTTGAACTGGTGCGTAAGGCTAAGGCGGTGCCCGGCAATCGTGTACACGCAGAAGCAACCCCCCATCATATTGCTTTAACGGAAGAGGCGGTGATTGCCAAGGGAACCCTTGCCAAAGTAAATCCCCCCATTCGTACAGAGGAAGACCGTCTTGCCATTATTGAAGGTTTAAAAGACGGCACCATCGATATCATTGCTACGGACCATGCGCCCCATGCCAAAGAAGAGAAGGACAAGCCTTTGACCGAGGCACCCAGTGGTATGTTGGGATTGGAAGCGGCATTGCCCCTGTGTATTGAGAAACTGGTAAAAGAAGCCGGAATGTCTATGATGGAAGTTTTGGACAAGCTGACTGCCAAGCCTGCGGCAATGTATAACATTGACAGAGGTGATTTGCGAGTGGGCGGCCCTGCGGATATCGTGATTTTTAACCCGGATGAGAAGTGGACAGTAACAGGTTTTCAATCCAAGTCCCAAAACTCTCCTTTCTTAGGAGAAGAGTTGACGGGTAAGGTGAAGTATACGATTTGTAAGGGTAAGGTAGTGTACAAGGATTAGGAGGAATATATATGTACAATTCAAATGTAGTTGCACCTCCGGTTATGAATCATGAATTTAAGGTACAAGGCGGTTGGATAAGAGGCTACCTGCTTGCGTTTATTCTAGTTCACATTTTTGTAATAACACCGATTGAAATGTTGCTTATGTTACTGTTACGAATACCGGAGAAAAACACTTTATTGGGTGTTATTGGCATGGGCTTGATTATGGGTTTTTTATGGTTTTGCCTCTTTCTGTATTTCTTTTTAACATCCAAAGCCGTGATTGTTTACAGGCAACAACTGGTGTTAAGAAAAATACTAAAAAAAACAGCTTATACGTGTTCGGATATTGTTGCTATTGAGTGTAAGATTCATAGCGGATTAAAGGTTAGCTATTATTACATTGAATTGGTTTTTCGAGATCAAACGAAATTTCAGGTAGAAAAACATCTGGGAATTTTTAAAGTATTTGCGATTTATCTTTTGCAAATGCTGGATGCAGGGGTCATATCGGAGTATGCCGTTCACCCTTTGCATAGAGAAAGATTGCATATGTACGCACAAGGAAAGGTATTTAGGAGGTAAAGTATGTTTTATCGTAAAAAAGAAACCGCGAAGGTTTACAGTCAGACCGAAATTGCGGAAGGTATTTATGACTGTCTGATTGAAACTGAGGCAGCAGTCCATGCAAATGCGGGACAGTTTATCGGAATTTATCCCAAGGATAAGTCACATCTTCTGGTGCGTCCCATCAGTATTTGTGATGTGGACAGAGAGAATAAAAGAATGCGTCTTGTGTACCGTGTGGCAGGTGAAGGAACCAAGGAATTTGCTACTTACAAGGCAGAAGATACTATGGAGATTCTTGCTAACTTAGGCAATGGTTTCCCGGTAGAAGAAGCAGAAGGTAAAACCGTTGTTCTTATGGGCGGCGGTATCGGTATTCCGCCTATGTTAGGGCTTGCCAAAGCATTGAATGCGGACAAGCATATTTTCTTGGGATACCGCGACAGATACAACTTTCTTGCAGATGATTTTATGCCCTACGGTAACGTGTATATTGCAACGGAAGACGGCAGCGTGGGTTGCAAGGGCAATGTTTTAACTGCTTTGGGAACAACCACAATTAAGCCGGATATCATTATGGCATGCGGTCCTATGCCCATGCTTCGCGCGATTAAAAAATACGCGGAAGAAAACAACATTACTGCATATATTTCGTTGGAAGAGAGAATGGCTTGCGGTGTTGGTGCCTGCCTTGGATGCGTGTGCAAAACCACGAAGAAAGATCATCATTCTCACGTAAACAATACCAGAATTTGTACGGAAGGCCCCGTATTTGATGCTAGGGAGGTGGATATTTAATGAATACTCAGGTTACTATTGCAGGTGTTACTTTCAGAAATCCCGTTATGACGGCATCCGGTACGTTTGGTTCCGGTATGGAATACAGCCAGTTTGTAGATTTGAATAAATTAGGTGCCATTGTGACCAAGGGCGTTGCCAACGTGCCCTGGCCCGGCAATCCAACCCCGCGTGTGGCAGAAACTTACGGCGGTATGTTGAATGCCATCGGTTTGCAGAATCCCGGCGTGGACGTTTTTATCGAAAGAGATTTGGAGTTCTTAAAAAGATACGATACTCCCGTAATCGTGAATGTTTGCGGTAAAACGGTAGAGGATTATTTAGAGACCGTGGAACGCCTAAATGATACAAATGTTGCAATGATGGAAATTAACGTTTCCTGCCCCAACGTAAAAGAGGGTGCCATTGCGTTCGGTCAGAAGGCAGACGCTTTGTTTGATATTACATCTAAGATTAAAAATGTGGCAAAGAAGCCTGTAATCATGAAGTTAAGCCCTAATGTTACAGACATTACTGAAATGGCTAAGGCGGCAGAGGCAGCAGGTGCGGATGCAATTTCCTTAATCAATACCATTACCGGTATGAAAATTGATGTTAACAGACGCCAGTTCGTGCTTGCAAACAAAACAGGCGGATTGTCAGGCCCTGCTATCAAGCCTGTAGCGGTTCGTATGGTTTATCAGTGTGCCAACGCAGTAAAAATCCCCATCATCGGTATGGGCGGTATCGCAACTGCGGAAGATGCACTTGAGTTTATTATGGCAGGTGCTACGGCAGTGTCTGTGGGTGCCATGAATTTTATGAATCCTTATACGACCATTGAAGTTGTAGAAGGGATTGAAGGATATATGCGTAAAAATAAGGTTGAGGATATTAAGGAACTTATTGGTTGCGTGAAGTAAGATGCGTGCCGCGTGGAAACGTGAAAATGCATCTGCCGCGAAGAGTAATAAGGTGTTGAGGTTTTGTTTTATATGTCTCAGGGACGCTTTCGCTTGGTTGTGCTACGCAACGGTACTTAAGACTGCATAAGACGCAGTCTAAGAACCGGCGAGCACAAACACCCTTCGACTATATAAAAGAAAATCTCAACCTATATTGTGTGTGGCAGATGCATAAGTAAGGTTTCCACGCGGCACTTGTGATTAGATGAAAGAGGAAAGATATGAGAAGAGTGACTTGTGAAGAATATGCCCAATATATTGATATCGCCAATTCAAATCAATGTGGTAGGGTATATCCGCTATCCGTTGCGGAGGGAATTCAAAGCGGAGATATTTTTGTGAGTTCGGCAGATGCAAGTGAAGTACTGTTTTGGACACATTGTGGATTTGCATATCTTTCAGAAACAGTCAATGATATATTTTTGAAAGAAATATATGAGTATATGACAGATGAAAATATGCCAAGACGATTTTTGTTAATGACGGATAGTGAAAAGGTAGAAAGCTATTTTCGGACAAAAGAAAATGTTGTTTTGGAAAGAAGATCTCTTTTTGAGTACAGAGAGAATGCGGTCAATGCAAAAATTGATGTGCCTAAGGAATTTGAACTGAAAGAACTGGATGCCGGGTTTTTATCTAAAGTTTCCGGAAATATTGTTCCTTCGCTGTTTTGGAAAAACGCAGATGATTTTTTGTTAAAGGGAAAAGGATATTGTGTAGTACATAATGAAGAGGTTGCATCTTGGGCTTTTTCGGCCGCGGTAAGCAGTCAGGAAATCGATATCGGAATTGAAACAAATTTGAAATATCAGAAACAAGGATTAGGCATGATAGTGGCGAAAAGAATGATGCAATATGCAATCGAACAAGGAAAGAAGCCTGTGTGGGCGTGCCACTATCAAAATACAGCTTCAGCTAAAATGGCTGAGAAACTAGGCTTTGTAAAGACTGGTGAATGTACAATTATTAAGCGTAAAATGTAAAAGGAGCAACAATGAACAACTTTACAATCAGACAAGCAAATATAAATGATGTATCAACCATCCTTTCCTTCATCAAAGCTTTGGCAGAATACGAAGATATGTCAGACAGGGTTGTGGCGACGGAGGAACTTTTGAAAGAGTGGCTTTTTGAAAAGAAGAAAGCGGAAGTGCTTCTTGCAATGGAAGGTGATACGGCGGTAGGGATTGCCTTGTACTTTTATAATTTCTCGACATTCCTTGGGCGCGCCGGAATTTATTTGGAAGACTTATTTGTCAAAGAAGAGTATCGCGGCAAGGGCTATGGCAAGGCACTCTTAAAAGAACTTGCCCGCATTGCGGTATCTCAGGGGTGCGGTCGCCTGGAGTGGAGTTGCCTTGACTGGAATCAGCCAAGTATCGACTTTTATTTATCACTTGGTGCAAGACCTATGGACGACTGGACGCAGTATCGCGTGACCGGAGATACATTGAAAGCGTTAGCGGAATAAAAATATATTATACCAAAACCGAATGGACCGAGAGTGAAATAAATTAGTTCGAAGGGTGTTTGTACTCGTCGGCATTTGGGTTGCGTTTTGTGCAACCCTATGTGCCGTTACGTAGTACAACCAAGCGAAAGCGTCCCTGAGAATAATTGTTACTACCTCGGTCCATGACCTTTTATCATCACTTCATCACAATCAGTTTCTGACCCTTGCGCACGCTGTCCGTAGTTAAGGCGTTCTGTTCTTTAATCTTTGCTAAAGGCACGCGGTATTCCTTGCCGATATTCCACAAACAATCCCCGTCTTTTACATAATAGACTGCGATGCCGGGGCGGTTTACGGTGCATACGGTTTCGGACTCTTCGATTTCACTGACTGCTTCTAATACGTTGCTGTCATAAGCAAAAATCTGAAATGCCACATTCACCTTAACATCCAAATTGTCGCTTCCGGCGGAGGTGACCTGACACTGTTCCAAATTCGCATTCAGCTGATAAATGGTCTGCGCATTAATGCCGGGCAAATCAATGGAATAACTAAAAGGTACTTCGAAGTTGCCAGTCCTGTACGGGAAACGGTCATCGTCGGTAATATAAAGCATAGTTACTGCAATATAGCCTTCGATATCCACGGAGTTATTTCCGATAACGGCACTTTCCGGGAAAAGTTTGGTGGAGCTGTATTTGATCTGTAAAAGATCTTCGCCTTTGAAATTATAGGGCACTTTTTCCTGAAGTCGTAAAACTGCGGTAGACTGTGCTAAAAGCGTCTTAATATCATACGTTTCGTATTCTACATCTAATTCTTTGTGTACCCCGTAAACATCGCATACGTAGTCAAGATTCACATCTTCGTATAATTTGATATACAAATCCATAATCACATCAAAACCGATGACACGTTCTTCGCCGTCCAAGTCCGGACGAATTTCACAATCTTTTTGCGAGAGATTATAGGTGATGTCGGGAATAAGATATTCCTTGCTTGCGTTACATTCGATGCTGTGGCTGAAGGGAACTGTGGTTTCAAAAAACTCATAGCCGTTCCCGCCGTCGCAGGGTCTGTAAATAACGAAAATATTCACGTCGCATTTGATGTTCAATTTATCTTCCACAGGCTTGAATTCCACACCGCTTAAAGAAAGGTCGCTCCAGAGAATTTCTTCCATTTCGGGAAGGTTTGCGGGAAGTTTGACTTCGTCGCGGATACGGCAGAGGTCTTTTTTCATAACCGCAATACTTAAAAGCTGCCTGTTGCAAAGGCGGTATTCTACCGGTTCGTCCTTGGTAACGCCGGTGCTGATTTCATCACTTCGGATGGATTCCTGCAGAACGGTAAGCAACATCAGCGCCTGCACATTGATTTTACGGGAATTCACGGTTGTAATATGTAAGTGTTCCAAATCGGCGGTAACCAAAGGATTGTCTCCGGAGGAAATGCAGTCGGCGTTGATTCGCTCTTCAAAAGGGATTTTACCGTTTAAAGAATGAAGGGCACCGAAGCTGTCGTCCGCTTCGTATAAAATATGATACATCAGCTTTCCGCGAACCAGAACCTGTTCGTCGTAAGAACGGATTTCCTCGATTTTAATAATGCCGTCGGATAAAAGAATGCGGGCAATGTCTGCTTTGCTGTCAGAGACATTGCAATCCTCATCCAAAGTAAACTGGGATTCGACGCGACAATCGGTACGATCCATATGTATATTGGTTTTGATTAAGTCCATAACGAAACTCCTTTCAATAAAATAAGACTCTGCACGTATTCTCTACAGAATATGCGTACAGAGTCCTAAATATTCGTTTTCGTTATGAAATCAATGCCTGCCGGTAAAATAAAACCGACCTAAAATGCATTAATTGGTTGCTGTGGTTTCTTCAGCCTTGCCTGTCAACTTATCGAATTTCTCCATAACTGCATCATAAGTTCTCTGGGAAATGTCGGGAAGTTGTCTGCCCCAGGTCTTGGTTGCCTGATCAAAACCTTTCTGGAATGCAGCTCTCATTTCTTCCAACTTCTCGGGATCGTCGCCTGCCAATGCAACTGCGAAATCTACGATACGGTCTGAAGTAGCATTTACACCCCAATATCCGTCTTCGGCGATGTCAGCCTGCGCCTGAGCCTTGGTAGCAGGATCAACTGTGAAGTTTCCGCTTGCAAGGAACTGCCAAATGTTATTTGCCTTACCGTAAGCATCGCCCTGGCCTGCAATCAACTTATGTACGATATCTTCCAACTGTGCAACTCTTGCATCGTTGGCAGCTTTTAGCTGATTGACAAGTTCAGGATTTGCAACCTTTTTACTTGAGTAAGGTTTGCTTGCAGAAGATTCATATACAGCAGCGGCTTCGTTTGCCTTGGCAGTATTCTCTGCCTTCTTGACAGAGTCAGTCTTGGTTGCATAGGTGCTGTAAGAAGCTTCCATAGATGTGGTTACTGAATTAATACTCATGTCTTTACCCTCCTTGGTGAAATTATTTTTGCGCGCAATTAGTCCATTAATTGCTTTCTATTATTATCGGCATTTTTTTAAGAATGTTTATAGCTGTAGTTATTTTTTTATAAAAAAATTGCAGGCGCTATTTTGGCCTAAAGGAAACCCACCATATTGCTTTATTAATCTAAAATAAAGGCATATGCTTGAGTGCTTATTTAAAAAGTGATATACTTTTAAGCGTATTAAATTTAAAATGAAAGACAGGCTTAATACATAATTTTATAAAATGAAGATAGACGTATATAAACTTTCATAAAAACAAAGAAGGTATGTAAAAAGATAATAGGATACAGACAAATGGAGGCTATATGAACCGCTTGGAATTAAATGCATATGCAAAAGTGAATTTGGGACTGGATGTTTTAAGAAGAAGGGAAGACGGATATCACGAACTTCGTATGATTATGCAGACGGTGGATTTATATGATATCCTGACATTGGAAAAGACGGATGAACTGGGAATTTCCATGACCTGTAACATTGAAAGACTTCCTTGTGATGAAAGCAATCTGGTGTGCAAGGCGGCCAAGCTTATGTTTGAGGAATACAACCTTCCCGGCGGCATTAAAATGCATCTTGAAAAAAGAATCCCCATGGCAGCCGGAATGGCAGGCGGAAGTACGGATGCGGCTGCGATTTTTAACGGAATCAATGAGTTATATGACCTGGGCGTAAGCAAGGAACGTCTCTGCGAGTTGGGTGTTAAAGTCGGTGCGGACGTGCCCTATTGTATCGTAGGCGGAACTGCGCTTTCCGAGGGCATAGGAGAAGTCCTGACAATGTTACCTAATGTACCGGATTGCGTGGTTTTGATTGCAAAGCCTGATTTTGATGTGTCTACCAAGTATGTATTTGAGAATCTCCATGCGAATTCCCTGACGTATCATCCTGACATTGATGCAATGGCGGATGCTATTCGTGCCGGCGATTTGGACGGCGTGGTAAAAGTAATGGACAACGTGCTTGAAACCGTTACGGAGGCACGTTATACAGAGATTACGGCCATTAAAACCGTGATGAAAGAGCACGGTGCAATGCGGGCAATGATGAGCGGAAGCGGTCCTACCGTATTTGGACTATATGAGAATGAATCCGACGCGGAAGCGGCAGCAGACGCTATTAAGAAGCAGAACCTTGCGAAGCAAGTGTTCGTATCGTCTTTTTATCATCCGGTGAAATAGCGCGCCGCGGATAAAGATTCGAGAAGGCAAAAACATCTTTATACAAACATTTTAGAATAAAACTGAATATTCTTCCCGTGAACCGGCAATGCTTTGTTTAAAAGAGATGCCGGCAATGCCAAAGGAAACAACTACGACATTGTTTTCAAAACGGGAGGAATAAGAATGAATATAAAAGATTTTATTGTAAAAACAACTCAGAAGTTACATAGAAAACACGGCGAAATTATATATGGAATTGCGTCTGCGTTATTGCTTTGGCTGGTGATGTATCCGGAGTTCAGTATTACGGCAGATTGTTGTCGGGTTGTGGATGAAAACGGTCAGGTAATTGAGTGTGAGATGACGGACCGGGAGCTGGCAATTGCAGTTTTGGAAGCGGAAGAAGATGAAATCGTGATTAAAAGCAAACTTTGGGAGTTGATTACAGAGTGGAGTGAAGTAAATGATAACGGGAGAAGTGAAAATTAAAATCACCGGTGTACAAATTATGGGTGAAGAGCAGGACGTAACCGTAATGGAAGCCCAAGGTGATTATAGGAAAACGGAAGACGGGTGCGTGATTGAGTACATAGAGAAACCGGCCGAAGGTATGGAAGTGCGTAATCGGATTGTAATGAATTCTGAGAACACGGTTATTTCCAAAAGCGGGGCTGTGGAGTCGGAGATGGTTTTTATACCCGGTAAAGAAAGCACTGTGGAATATAAGACGCCTTTTGGGGTGATTGATATGACAATCGGTTGCGAGAAAGTGATTGTGGATGAAAAGGAATATGCCTGCGAAATTACAATCCTTTATGATTTGTGTTCCGGCGCGCAGTTGGTGGCGCATTGTAACACAAGAATCGAAACCGAGATTATTTAAAAAAATAAAAGAAAAACTTAATACATAAATAAAAATCCGTGAAACAATTCTGTTCCACGGATTTATTTTTTACTTATTTTGCAGGTTTGTTACCGGCTGCATTTTGTAACTTATCCATTGTACGTTTGAAGAAACCGCGCTTCTTGGGGGGCGGAGTCACGTTCTTGCCGTGAAGTCCTTTTACTCCGAGAATGTACATACCGCTAATCGTAGCTTTCACTTCTTTCTTAACGGGAATGGTATCGAAGATCTTGTCATCGCAAAGAAGGGAAAGGATTTGAGGTCCAACCTTGGCTTTTACCACATACACCTTCATATTTCTTGACATCTTCGGTGCCTGGTCTAAAACTGCCTGAGGGAAAACTGCGTCTTTCAATTTGACCTTCTTTTTATCGATAATCAGCATACTGACGGTTTGCCTGTTCTGTTCCATCAATGCCTGCTGTTCTGCCTGCTTCTTTTCCATTTTCTTGCCTGCAAAGTAAAGGGCAATCATGGCGATGATAATTACTACAAGTACCACGATGGTAATAATCCAACCGGTACTGAGTGTGGCTAATAAAAGATGCTGCATTCTTGTAAGCCTCCTGTCTGAACATTTTATGCAAGGAATATTGTATCATTCTTTCGATTAAAAGGCAAGGAAATCTATGGGAAGTGTTGTAATTCACCATTAAAATGTTATATAATAAAAATGACTATGGGACTAAGGAGGAACGCAAAATGTACAAGAAAATACTGAAGATTACAACGACCGTTTTACTACTTGTAACACTTTGCGGTCAGACGATATATGCAACCTCGTCCAGCGAGTTGCAGAATCAGATTGAACAGACAGAACAACAGATGCAGCAGAACCAGCAGGAGCTGGAAGAAATAGAAGGAAATATCAGTGCGTTAGAGAGCGAACAGGCTGAAATCGAAGGTGAAATCGATGATCTTACCATGGCGATTGTAGAGCTGATGGCGAGTATCGAAATTTTGGAAGAAGATATTGCCTTGTTGGAAGAACAAATCGCTCAGGCACAGATCGATTTGGAGATTGCGATTGCAAAAGAAGAACAGCAGTATGCGGATACTATGGTTCGTTTGCAGGCAATGTATGAGAAGGGGGAAGATTCCTACTTAAGCATACTTTTGGAGACGCAGAGTTTGTCCGATTTACTGACACGTTTAGAGTACATACAGCAGTTATATGATTATGATAACAGAGTGCTGGAAGAATACCAGAAGACGAAACAGGAAGTTGCAGATTTGAAAGAGCAGCTTGAAATCGAAGAGTCGGAGTTACAGGCTGTGAAGGGCGAGTGCGAATTGGAGAAGACGGAATTGGAAGGAATGGTTGCCGAGTTGCAAGCTGCTTCCGACCAGTATGCGGCACAGATTGCTTCCGCTGAGAAATTGGCGGACAAGTATGCCAAAAAGATTCGCCAGCAAAATGCGGAAATCCGTCAGTTGGAAGAAGAACGCCAGGAAGCATTGGAGAAGGAACGTTTAGAAGCAGAGGCGGCTGCAAATGGTGGGGGAACTAATACAGGAGGTGTCGGCGGAACTTCCGGTGGCGGTGCTCAGTTTACCGGTTCTGCATATAGCTTGGATACGTCAGTTATTACAGGGGCTTACGGAAGTGATGCCGGTAAACAGGTTGCTTTATACGCCATTCAGTTCTTGGGGAATCCTTATGTTGCAGGGGGAACATCCCTGACCAACGGAACCGACTGTTCCGGATTTACTCAATCAGTATACAGGAATTTCGGAGTTGTACTTCCGAGAACTTCATACTCACAAAGAAGTGCAGGGACGGAAGTTGCCTATGCCGATGCACAACCGGGAGACATTATTTGTTATTCCGGTCACGTGGCGATTTATGTAGGCGGTGGTAAAATTGTACATGCCAGTTCGGCAAAGACGGGGATTAAAATTTCCAACGCAACCTATCGAACGATTTTATCGGTGAGAAGAATTTTATAAGTATAAAAGTATTGTGAGGCCGGATATGCAAAAGAGAGAATATCAGGACAAAAAAATATATGAATTTAAAACGGGAGATGTGATTTTTGCGGCCGGTGAAAGTGTGCGCTTTTTTGGTATGATTGCGGAGGGCGAAGTTGTTGCGCGTACCGCTTGCGGAACTATTGTTATGAGTGCCGGTGATATGATGGGAATCAGTGATATCTGGATGGGTACCTATAGCTACGACTATGTTGTTTCTGCAGACTGTAAAGTTTGTATGTATGCTTTTTCGGGAGTAGCTTTGATGAGACCGATTTTTGGCGGAGAGAAAAAATATCTCTCCGTTTCTGTTCTGTCCGCAATCCGTTTTTATAAGCAGCAAAGTGTGTTACAGAACCGTTGGTATCAGCGTAGTAAAAGAGCTTATGGCAAGCTGAAAGTAAGCTATGAGAAGTACAAGAATTACAGTCAAAAATACAATGTAAAATGTAAAGAGCTGGAAGATATCGAGAGTCTGGAAAGTGATTACATTTCCTATACACCCAATTTCTATTCGGAAGAGGTTGCGGCTGAATTGGCACTTTTGAATCTGGAACAGGTTTCCGGGTTCTTTGGCAATGCACCTTATACAGCGATGAGTTTTTTAAAGCAGATTGAAGAAAGTGCCCATTCGATGGCAAGTGCTGCCGAGAAGAATATGCTTTTTTATAAAAAAATCGGGCAAATGTTTTTCGGTGCCAACAGGGACAATTTGTACAGCGGATATTATGAGATGGCATTGGAAATCCGGGATATCAAAGGCGAGTTACAGCCGGTGGTGTCGGAGCTGGAATCCATTCAGGCAATGGCGGTGGCGATGGAGCAGGAGTTTGCTGAGGCACCCGGCGTGCATTTTATATCGCCTGCAGAAAAAATCAGGGATGCGATAGAAATTTTACATACATCGGCAGAGGCAGAAGATGCCATTATGATGACCGAGTATACGGCAAATCAGATGGTGGAATATCAGAGTGCTTTCGCGGGTCTTACTAAGAAAATATTGGAATTTGCCGGAATTACGGGAGCGCAGAAGGAAGAGTTTATGGCGGGGCTTACTTCGTTTCGAATTCTTGCCAAGAATCAGTTCCGCGCACCGGATGCCATGAAAAAAATCCATGAGTTTGAAACACTTTTTTATGAGCTTTATGAAGCTGTATTCCGGAAGAAAGAAGAAGGCAATGCACCGCTTTGGGTAGATTTGTTTCTGGATTACGGAATCTTAAGTGATACGGATTTTAGCAAAGAGGATCAGGTCAGAATATATGATTTGGTAAAAAAACGCCGCTACGAAGGTGAGTACAATGTGCATACTGTCAGTCAGTGGTTGCATTTGATTTATACCGGCGAAAGAGAGCCTTCCAGAGACGAACTGGGGCGCGATTATAAAGACTTTCTGCAGGAGTTTAAGAAGAAGCGCAGTATCAGTTACGAAGAAGAAATGGAATACAATAATGATATGATGCGTAAGGTGCGTTTCGAAATTAAGAATTTCTTCCGCCCAAACAATCGTATCGTGTATAGTTCCAATGCTACATTTTGTCCTTTTTTAGTGGGCGAGGAGTTAATGGGCAATTTGGAGAACAGCATCTTGTCTTATGAGAGAATCGCAGGTGTGCTGGACGAAATTAGAAAGGTGGATTATTCACTTTTTTATAGGGAGTATTCCTATATGAGTGCCGGCGGGCAGATGCGGGCACTGCGTCTTATGACGGAAGTTTTGCCGGATATTATTTTGATTCCTCACGTGGGATACAGAGCCAGCATGTGGCAGGAAATCGAAGGGCGAAGAAGAGTCAGCCCTGCGAGATTTGCGCTGCCTTTGTATCCGCAAGGCGATTTGAAAGAAATGCTTTTGAATGTGGTGGCAAGATATCGTTGGGAGTTTTGCCGTACCGAACAGGGTGTGCGTTGGAACGATGTTACGGAGCGTTCGCTTACTTCGGAATATTATGATTACATACAATTTTATCGTAAAAGCAATGACTTGTCCGACGTGGCAAAACAGAAGATTAAAGAGAGGCTTACGAGATACCGCAACAATATTTCGGAAATGTTCATATCGGATTATATGATGTGGATCAAATATGAGTCTGAAGGTGCCAACCGCCTGAATAAAGTATGCCGTAATATTATGGCAGAGTATTGCCTGTTTGCCAAGGATACAAGGGAGTATCTGAAGCAAAATCCCGCTATCGGTGAAGTAATTACGAGAGTGGAGAATAAGAGAAATAAGAAGGAAATTGAATTTTCCAGATATTTACAGTCCCTTGAAAAGAAGGGGATACAGCCTTCGGCGGAATTGCTGGAACACCTGAAATTCTTACAGGCATAACTTGATTTCTTAAAATGGCTGTGATATTATATCTAAATTAAGGTTTTTGGCAGAAAAGCGTGAAAAACAGCGAAAGTCCAAACCGGGAAGAGAGGAAGTGTTCTCTTGGCAGAAGAAAGAAAATTTTATATTGTCTGCGGTCATTACGGTTGCGGTAAAAGTAATTTTTCTTTGAACCTTGCCATTGACCGGGCAAAGCGCGGGCGTAAAGTGACGCTGGTAGATTTGGATTTGGTGAATCCCTACTTCCTATCGTCCGGATATAAAGAGAAGCTGGAAGCTATGGGCATTACCGTGATTGCACCGATGTTTGCGAACACCAATGTAGAGACACCGGGATTTCCCGTGAACCTGAATATGGTGTTTGAAACCGAAGATGATGTCATTATGGACGTAGGCGGTGATGATGCCGGTTCCGTGGTTTTGGGAAGATTTCATAAACAGTTGGCGGAAACGGATTATGAGATGCTGTATCTTGTGAACCGATACCGAAATCTGACGGCAACGCCGGAAGAGACTTTGGAGATTATGAAAGAAATCGAAAGTGCTTCCAGATGTAAGGTTAGTGCAATCGTGAATAATTCGCATCTTAAGTACGATACGACATGGGAGACGGTTGAGAAATCTCTATCCTATGCGGAAGAAATTGCGAAATGTTGCGAAATGCCGTTATGGGCAACCACCATACCTACATATTTATATAAGGATGACCGAGTGCGCAGTTTGGCAGAAGAGCATTCTGAGATTAACTGGTATCCTGTGGAGATTTATGTAAGGGCACCGTGGGAAAGCGGAGTTCCTGATTTTGATAAGATATAACATTCTGTACTGCGCAATTTTGCGAATGCAGTTTTGGATATGATGATAATTTTATAATAAACACTAGCAGAAAGTGAGGAAATAAACATGGCAAAAATTACCGTTGATGAAGCTTTGTGTAAGGGCTGCGGATTATGCGTTACCGCCTGTCCGAAGAAAATTCTTGTTCTTTCCAAGGATAAAATTAATGCGAAGGGATATCATCCTTCCACATTGACAGACGAGTCGGCATGTATCGGTTGTGCATCTTGCGCGATTATGTGTCCCGACGTGGCAATTACCGTAGAAAGATAAAAGGATTTGAAAGGAGATAATTAAAATGGCAGAGAAAGTTTTAATGAAAGGTAACGAAGCTTTGGCAGAAGCTGCAATCCAGTGTGGCTGTAAGCATTACTTCGGATACCCTATTACACCGCAGACTGAAATTGCGGCATATATGTCTAAGCGTTTGCCCAAGGAGGGTGGCGTATTCTTACAGGCTGAATCGGAAGTGGCAGCGATTAACATGGTACTTGGTGCAACAGCAGCAGGTGTTCGTTCCATGACTTCTTCCAGTTCGCCGGGTGTGAGCTTGAAATCAGAAGGTGTATCTTACATCGCAGGTTCTGATTTGCCCGCACTTATTATTAACGTACAGCGTGGTGGCCCCGGTCTTGGTGGTATCCAGCCTTCACAGTCAGATTACTGGCAGGCAACCAAGGCACTTGGACACGGTGATTTCCAGATGTTTGTTTTGGCACCTTCCACCATTCAGGAAATGGTAGACTTCGTTCCCCTTGCTTTTGAAGTGGGTGAGAAGTACAGAGTACCTTCTATGATTTTATCAGACGGTATGTTGGGACAGATGATGGAACCTGTTGAGTTCCCCGAGAAGAAGGATACAGCAATTGCTGAGAAACCTTGGGCAACCAACGGACATCAGAATAAGAGACCGAAAAACATTGTGAATTCATTATATATTGAGCCCGAAGTTCTCGAAAATCTTGTAAAAGAACGTTACGAAAGATATGAGAAGATTAAGGCAGAAGAACAGCGTGCGGAAGAGTTCATGACAGAAGATGCTGAAATCGTAATCGTAGCATTCGGTGCTTCTTCACGTGTTGCAAGAAGTGCAATTAAGACTGCAAGAGAAGAAGGCATTAAGGTTGGTATGATTCGTCCTATTACCTTATGGCCTTTCCCTGAAAAAGCAATTGAAAAGACCATCCCTACAGCAAAGAAATACCTTTGCGTGGAAATGAACATGGGTCAGATGGTTGATGATGTGCGCCTTGTAGTAAACGGCAGAAAAACCGTTGAATTCTTCGGTCGTACCGGTGGTGTAATTCCTACACCTGCTGAAGTACTTGATCAGATTCGCGCACTTGCAGGAAAGGAGATGTAATCATGGCTGTTGTATTTGAAAAAACCAAGGCATTAACAGATGTGCCTTTTCATTACTGCCCCG
>JAGAQZ010000071.1 GCA_017622505.1 Lachnospiraceae bacterium | reverse complement strand
TTACAATGTTCTTTGTAAAATTGACCCCAATGTCATTAATGCCGCAAAGGACTTAGGTGCTAATAATTTTAAAACGTTTATCAAAGTTACGCTTCCTTTAAGCGTACCCGGTATTATCAGCGGTATTACAATGGTTTTCGTACCCGCACTTACCACTTTCATCATCAGTAACTTACTGGGCGGAAGTAAAATTCTTCTCATCGGTAACGTTATTGAGCAGGAATTCCTGCAGGCCAACAACTGGCACTTAGGCAGTGGTTTGTCTATGGTATTGATGATTTTTATTGTAATTAGTATGATTATCACCGCAATATTCGACAAAGACGGGGAGGGTTCAGCACTATGACAAAGATTCTCCGTAAAATATATGTTGCTTTAATTTTTGTATTTTTATATGCCCCCATCGCAACCTTGATTGTTTTGAGTTTTAACGAAAGCAAGTCCAGGGCAAAATGGGGCGGATTTACTTTTAAATGGTATGTGGAATTATTCCAGAACGAAGCCATTATGCAGGCTTTGACCAATACCATCGTATTAGCGATTCTCTCTTCTGTGATTGCGACTATCATCGGCACCATTGCCGCAATCGCAATTAACAAGATGAACCGCACGGGACGTACCTTTTGGATGGGCGTTACCAACATTCCGATGTTAAATGCCGAAATCGTAACCGGTATTTCCTTAATGCTTCTGTTTATTACCGTAGGGATGCGTTTTGGATTAGTAACGATTCTTCTCTCTCACATTACTTTTAACATTCCTTATGTGATTTTAAGTGTAATGCCGAGGCTGAAGCAGTTAAATCCTTCCACCTACGAAGCAGCCCTTGATTTGGGCGCACCGCCTTTGAAAGCTTTTTTCAAGGTAGTTTTACCGGACCTTGCCCCCGGCATCTTTTCCGGTCTTTTGATGGCCTTCACCATGTCGCTGGATGATTTTATCATTACGCACTTTACCAAAGGCCCCGGCGTGGATACTCTCTCCACCAAGATTTATTCCGAAGTACGTAAGGGTATTAAGCCTGAGATGTACGCATTATCAACGCTTATATTTGTCAGTGTTCTGATTCTTCTTTTATTGGTGAACAGAACACCTAAAGATAAATCTAAGAAAACAGTTTAAGGAGGATTAAACTAATTATGAAAAAAATTGCAAAAAAAGTTCTTGCAGTTATGCTTATTTCGGTTTTAGGCATGACAATTCTCTCCGCTTGTGGCGGTTCATCAGGCGGCGAAAACGGTGTTGTATACGTATACAACTGGGGTGAGTATATCGACCCCGAAACCATCGAAATGTTTGAAGAAGAAACAGGCATCAAAGTGGTATATGATGAGTATGAAACAAACGAAATCATGTATCCCAAGGTAGAAGCCGGCGCAGTGAACTACGACGTTGTATGCCCTTCCGATTACATGATTCAGAAGATGATTGACAATGATTTACTTCAGGAAATCAACTGGGCAAACATTCCCAACTCAGCAAACATTGGCGATCAGTATTATGAACAGTCTGAAGAATTTGACCCCGGAAACAAATATTCAGTACCCTACTGCTGGGGAACCGTTGGTATTCTTTACAACAAGACAATGGTTGATGAACCCATCGATTCCTGGACAGTTCTTTGGGACGAGAAGTACGAAAACAATATTTTAATGCAGGATTCCGTAAGAGATGCTTTTATGGTTGCTTTAAAAGTAAACGGCCACTCTATGAACTCTATGGATGAAGCAGAACTTCAGGCAGCTAAAGATCTTTTAATCGAACAGAAACCTTTGGTTCAGGCATATGTAGTTGACCAGGTTCGTGATAAAATGATCGGTGGCGAAGCTGCAATCGGTGTAATCTACTCCGGTGAAGCAATCTATACACAGCGTGAAAATCCCGACCTTGAATACGTAATTCCCAAGGAAGGTACTAACGTTTGGATTGATTCATGGTGCATTTTAAAAGATGCTGAAAACGTTGAAAACGCTGAAAAGTTTATCGACTTTATGTGTCGCCCTGACATTGCACTTATGAACTTTGAGTACATTACCTACTCTACTCCCAACGATGCCGCAAGAGAATTGATTGAAGATGATGATATCCGTAATTCAACCATCGCATTCCCCGATCTTTCTCAGTACGAAAATCTTGAAACCTTCTCTTACCTTGGTGAAGAAGGTGACGAAATGTACAACAATCTTTGGAAAGAAATCAAATCTGAATAAGATGATATAAAGATCAAGCCCCGGCTCATAATGAACCGGGGCTGTTTTAATTACTTTATATTTTGTTTTTTCGATATTTCATTTAGCACATTGGTTTCATTCTATCATCAACCAAACACACTTTACTCAAATCACTAACGCACTCTCTCAGGGAAACCAACCTTCTTCTGCACCTTACGAAGGGTCTTGGTTGCATAATAATTGGCTTTTTCAGCGTTTTCTTTGATTATACCGTCAATGTATGCCTTATCCTTGCAAAGCTCATCAAATCGCGTCTGAACAGGTCTCAAGGTATCTGCCACTGTCTCACCTACCGCGAGCTTGAAATCACCGTATCCCTTGCCTGCAAATTCTGCTTCTACTTCCGCAAAAGTCTTGCCAGTACATGCACTGTAAATTTCAATCAGGTTACTGATACCGGGCTGCTCTTCACAATACTTGATTCTTGCTTCCGAATCTGTTACCGCACGCTTAAATTTGCGAATAATGGTATCAGTATCGTCTGTCAGATAAATACTTGCATTTACATTCTCATCGGATTTTGACATTTTCTTGGTAGGGTCCTGCAAACTCATAATCTTTGCACCGCTTTTACCCAAGTAAGGTTCAGGAACCACAAATACGTCACCGTAAATTGCATTAAAACGCTGTGCCAAATCTCTTGTAAGTTCCAAATGCTGCAACTGATCCTTGCCTACAGGCACTACATCAGCCTGATAAAGAAGAATATCTGCAGCCATAAGCACAGGATATGTAAAAAGACCTGCATTGATATTGTCCGCATGTTTTGCAGACTTATCCTTAAACTGTGTCATTCTGTTTAATTCACCCATATAAGTAAAGCAGTTTAAAATCCATGCAAGTTCGGCATGTCCCGAAACATGTGACTGATAATAAATGCAGTTTTTCTTAGGATCCAAACCTGCCGCAATATATAAAGTCAAAAGATTTCTTGCTTTTTTACGAAGCTCTGCGGGATCCTGGCGCACTGTAATCGAGTGCATATCAACCACCGAATAAAAACATTCATAATCATCGCTTAATGAAACCCAGTTTTTCAATGCTCCGAGATAATTTCCCAAAGTCAATGACCCTGTAGATTGCATTCCGCTAAAAAGTACTTTCTTACCGTCAATCATTCTATATATCCTCCGTTATACCGCTATATCGCGTTCTATTATCATAAAAATTTTATACCTACAATTTATGTGAAACACTCTCAAAAATTGTAATACTGCGTTCTGCCAATTCATACGTAGATGATTTGGTCGCGCCTTCCAGTTCTTTCACCTGTTCACCAGTAGTCAATGCAACCTGCCATTTTGCACCCTTGCTAAGCTTGGGCAACGAGAACTGTTTCTTTTCCCAATGCATATTGTATGCAACATACCAAAGTTTCACCATATCGTCTGCCTGCACACTACTGTACATAACGCCTACATGATGGTTATAATTTGCAAGCTCTGCCTTCCACGCTTCCTCTCCATGATATGACATATCCGGATAACCGCAATGATACATATCAAGCATTGTAAATTCCTTCTTCGCATGCAGGAAAGCCGATTCCTTACGGTATGCAATCAATTCCTTCGTAAACTCAAGCATCTCTTTGCCGGGTTTTGTCATATTCCAGTTAAGCCATGAAATTTCATTGTCATGACAATAGGGATTGTTATTACCGTTTTGGCTATTGCAGAACTCATCACCTGCCAGTAAAACCGGCGTTCCCTGAGACAACATCACAAGCATAAGTGCATTGCGCATCATCTTTTTACGCAACGCAAGTACGGCATTTTTACGGCTTTTACCCTCAAAACCGCAGTTCCAGCTGTAATTATAGTCCGCACCGTCGTGATTGTTCTCACCATTGTCTTCGTTATGCTTTTTATCATAAGACACCAAGTCATTCAAGGTAAAACCATAATAATTGGTGATGAAATTCACGCTACCCACACGCTCGGGCTTACGCTTTGTCATGGACAACATGGTGGACAACATATCATCATCGCCCTTTAAGAATTTACGCATATTATACATAAAATCGTCCGCATAAATGCACATATTCTTATAAGCAGGTACCTCGTGCGTTCCGTAAATCTCCTGCTCAGGAATGTAATGATAAAAAATCTTCGTATTCGCAAACAAAGGCTCCGTACCCATAAAAGAAATAGGCACCTTACTTCCCTTCAAATGCACACCGTCAATATGATATTCCGTTACCCAGTAACGAATGGAATCAAAGATAAATCCCTGCTTTACATTGTCCGGGAAATAAAACTGCATAATCACTTCAATGCCGTTCTTATGAAGATGCTTCACCATATCCTTAAATTCCTTACAGGCATCTTTACCATAGGCATAAGAAGCCTTCGGCGCAAAGTAATAACCTTCCTTGTATCCCCAGTAATTAATGGGCATTATGGGTTTTTCTTCAAAAAAGGACATAATATCCTTATTTTCTTCTTTCTTAGGCGGTGTATACTCCTCAAATTCATATGCCGGCATCAATTCTACGGCTGTTACGCCCAAAGACTTTAAATAATCCGTCTTGGCAATAATGCCCTGATAAGTACCCGCACCTTTTACCTTCGAAGAAGGATGCACGGTAAAACCTCTGACATGAAGACAATAAATCACGCTATCTTCATAAGGAATACACAAAGGCTCGTCACCCTCCCAGTTGTCATATACAGTTCCAAACCCGGAACGTAACTGAACCTCTTCCTCTTTAACACCCCATTTCTCATTGCCGATAATGCGCTTCGCATGGGGATCAACGTACTCTTCTTCATCACAATAAAAATTATAATCATAAGCGGAAGTATCAAGTCCTTTTACAAAAACAGAGGCAATATTGCCGATTCTGTTGCCGTCCGAAAAAGGAATTCTCAATTTCTCTCCCGTATTCTTTTCAAGCAAAACAACACCGCAGTCCCCTTCCTTGTTAAGCACTGCAGCAAACTGAACGCCATCTTTCGTAATTGTAGCGCCCAGAGGATAGGTTGTACCTTTTGTAATCTGTAATTCTGTCATTCCTATACCTCATTTCTTCCATACGCCATTATATTTTATCATAAAATGCTTTTCTATGCAATTCACAATATAACTTGCATTTTATGTACTATACTGATAAAATATGCTTAGAAATTTTATTTATCGACGGAGGAAATAACTATGGCAGATATTATAAATAACATTCCCGATGAAGAAGCAGAAGACATTACCGTAGAACTCGAGTTAGAAGATGGTAAAATCGTTAATTGCGCAATCATTACTATTTTGGAAGTAGATGGCAAGGATTACATCGCTCTTCTTCCTATGGTGGATGAAGATGATGAAAATTACGGCGATGTATGGTTCTATGAATACGAAGAAGATGATGACGATCCCGATGATGAACCTCAGTTGAAATACATTGACGATGACAATGTATATGAAGCTGTTGCCGATGCTTTTGATGAGTTTTTAGACAAGCAGGAATATGACGAAATCATTCCTGACGGTGAAGAAGAATAAGTTTTCTACTCCCCTTTCAATTCTTTTAAGAATTCGGAAGGGGATTTTTTATGCCGTTCATCTTTATTAAGACTATGAATGTATACTTTTTCTTTGGCTCTTGTGAATGCTACATAAAACATTCTGCGCTCCTCTTCGATTTCTTCCTTGGTATGGGCCCTTTTATAAGGCACATTACCTTCTACAACGTCAGGAAGAAACACAACCGGCCACTCTAAGCCTTTCGCTCCATGATAAGTCATAATTTCTACGGCATCTTCCGTGCATTCCTCCTGCTCTGTCTCAGATAGTTCAAGCACTTCCCTAAATTCCTTAAATGTTTCACAATCACTTGCAATATTCTTAAGCATATCAAGAGTTTCTAAGCCTTCCTGACAAACTTTACCGCCCTGCTCTTTAAGCCATTTCTCATAACCGATTCCCCTGCGGATATATCCAAGTGCCGCAAATACAGGCATACGGCTGATATATTCCAAGTCACTATGAAGTTTTCGCACCTGTTCAAGTACCGAAAAATATCGTTTCGCATTTTCTTCAAGCAATGCCCAAGTCATATATTCTTTCGAAATCATATCCCTTGAAATGAAACGTACCGGCTTATTCATAATCCGATAAAAGTGTTTCCTGCTCAAATCTCCCTCTGCCAACGAAAAATAAGCAAGCATATCTTTTACAACCATATTTTCTTTCCAGTCTTTACTTTTTGCCTTCATACTATAGGGTATATTGTTCTTTTTTAATTCCTGAAAGAACAATGGTGATATCATATTCGTTCGAAAAAGCACTGCACATTTTGATAATCCATGCGCACTTTTCATTTCTTTCAAATGCTGTGCAATTTCCACGTAAGACTCCTGTTCATATTGAAAGTACTTTATTTGCACGGAATCTCCAGTATACTTTCTTAGATTAATTATTTCATTTGCAGACTTTTTGTTTTCTTTTATAAAATTCTTAATATCTTCAGAATCATCATTCGCCCGAATATCCTTATCAAACCGGTCCTTATTATGCGAAATTAATCGTTTAGCCGATTCTACAATGCCTTTATCAGAACGATAATTAATAGACAGAAACAGCTGCTTTGCTTCCGGATAATCCTTTAGGAATTGAAAACTAATCTTTGGATTCGCCCCACGAAATGAATAAATGGACTGATCTTCATCCCCTACCGCAAATATATTATGGTGTGACTCAGCCAATAATTTAACAATCTCATATTGCATAGGGTTAATATCCTGAAATTCGTCCACCAGAATAAAACGAAAGCTTTCCTGCCACTTTCGCAAAACATTGGCATCTTCTAAAAGTAATTGATAACAATTTACTACCATATCATCAAAATCAATTTTATGTAAACTTATCTTTCGTCTTTGATACTCATGAAACACAGTCTGAAACACTTCCTTTTCCAGAAGCGTCGACTGGAACTCTTTAATATCATTTTTATTCTTTACCTGACTGATTTCTCCAAGCAAATCTTCTGCAAAAGTATTCTCATAAAAGTATACCTTCTGTGCTTTGAGAATGTCCCGAAGAATCGTATATTTTTCATTTTCTTTTAAGATGCTGTTATGGTCGAAACCACCGGACCTGCGTAAGATTTGATAAAAGATGGCATGAAAAGTACCAAAAACAACCTGCATACTTCTTTCGCCGGTTAAACTAAGGAAACGTTCTTTCATTTCCGTTGCTGCAGATTTCGTAAATGTAATAACAAGGATTTCTTGGGGCGGAATGCCCAGATTCTCAATTAAATATTTGATATGATGTGTGATGACTGTTGTCTTTCCGGAGCCCGGACCCGCACTTACAAGTAACGGGCCCTCTCCGTGTTTTACAGCGCACTGCTGTGTTTCATCAAGCCTCTGCTTCAAGCTTTGCAATCGCTTGATTGATTCGCTTAAGCGATTCTTCCTTTCCGAGAATCTCAAGGATTTCGGTAGCACCTGCCGGTGTCATCTGTTTTCCGGACAATGCGGTACGTACAGGCCATAAAACATAACCGTTTTTATAGCCTTTCTCCTGTGAGAAATCAACCAAAGTCTGGTAGAGATTATCATTTGAATAGTCATCCACACCTTCCAAAACAGGAAGAATTTCTTTTAAAACAGTTAATGAAGAAGCCGCATCGGTCTTCATCTTCTTATGTGTGTACATTTCAATATCATATTCCAAAACATTCTCAAAGAAGTCTACAAGGCCGGGAATATCAGGAAATACTTCAATTCTGGTCTTAACCATAGCAGCAATCTTCTTCAAGTCTACATCTCTTGTCAATGCCTCTTTCAAGAAAGGTTCTGCCTTCTCATAAAATGCATCAAAATCCATAGCTTTAATGTATTCGCTGTTCATCCATTTTAACTTAGTATAGTCGAATACCGCCGGCGATTTGGAAATATGCGTATAATCAAAGGACTCAACAAGTTCATCCAGCGTAAAAATCTCTTTATTTTCCGCAGGCGACCAACCAAGCAATGCCACAAAGTTAACGACTGCCTCTGTTAAAAATCCCTGCTCAATCAAGTCTTCATATGAACTGTGACCGCATCTCTTAGATAACTTATTATGATCTTCGTCCGTAATCAAAGGACAATGAATATATACGGGCACTTCCCAGCCGAAAGCTTCGTATAAACGGTTATACTTCGGTGAAGAAGAAAGATATTCATTACCTCTAACCACATGCGTAATACCCATCAAATGATCATCAACTACATTGGCAAAATTATAAGTCGGGAAACCGTCTGACTTAATTAGAATCATATCATCCAATTCATCATTGTTTACGGTAATATCACCATAAATATCATCATGGAAAGTAGTGGTACCTTCGGTAGGATTATTCTGACGAATTACGTAAGGAACGCCTGCCGCAAGCTTAGCTTCCACTTCTTCCTTAGACAAATGAAGACAATGCTTATCATATACATTAATTGTCTTACCGCCTTCTTCTCGCTCTAATGTAGCCAATCGTTCTTTGTCGCAGAAACAATAATAAGCTTCCCCTTTTTCGATTAACTGTTTTGCATACTCAAGATAAATTCCGCTTGCCTGACGCTCACTCTGTACATAAGGGCCAACGCCACCGTCCTTATCGGGGCCTTCATCATGATGAAGACCTGTTTTATCCAAAGTACGATAAATAATATCTACTGCGCCTTCCACATATCTTTCCTGGTCAGTATCTTCAATACGAAGGATAAAATCACCCTTCTCATGCTTAGATACCAAATATGCGTACAATGCAGTACGTAAATTTCCTACGTGCATTCTTCCTGTAGGGGAAGGTGCAAAACGTGTTCTGATTTTAGCCATTTTAACGCCTCACTTTAATCTATTCATTGGTTGAAACCTTTTCCTATTTTGACATAAAAGAAGGACAAAATCAACCTTGTTCGTGGTTTAATTTACTTTTTTCGTCGCGCAATTACAATTACAATACCTGTAATTACCATACAGATGGGCAACAATAATACAATCAAAGAAGTATAAAGCAATTTCAAGCCCGAATTTACCATAACATATTCCGGCTCAATGCTCTTTGCCGGTATTGTAGTTACTACTTCCACATCCGAACCATAGTTCACCGCACCGAAGAAAACATCCGTATTGGCATTAGCAACAATCATATCAATATCTTCATAGATAAAAGCAGGACTGCCAATCATTGTAATGGTTGCCAATTCACCGCTATCCGTATACATCTCGGTACACACACCCAGCATAAAAGGTCCGACCGCATCACCTTCTTCGAATTCTACAAGGGCTTCCGGCGTAAGTACCTTCGCATAAGAATTATCCTGTGAACTAAATAAGGGATACACATCCATACCTTCTGCAGTTTCATCTACCGTAAATCCTCTTGACTGAATCATTAAGGTATATTTGCTGTTATAAACAGACGCGGTAATGTCGTGATACTCATTATCCGGAAGGATTGCAAAAGGAACTTCATTGTACACATAATACATGTCACTTTCCAATACAGAACCTTCGGTGATATTTACACCGTAACTTTCCATTAAAGCATCGTAATTCGGCGTATCCTTGATATCAAGAGACGCCATCATAATCAGATTACCGCCACGATTCACATATTCTTTAATCGCTGTCACTTCGGCAGCAGACAAATCATTCTCCGGTCCGTTAATAACCAGTGTAACTGCATCCGCAGGCACTTCTTTTTCTTTCAGAAGTGACAAATTTGCAGTTGCATATCCGCCCTTATGAAATCTTGAAAGTAAGCTTTCATAAATTGCTACTTCATTGTGACCTTCAAGGAAATATACAGTATACTTCTCATCCGAAATCAAAGAACCGATTGCTGCAGTAAGCTGACCTTCAATATCAATTCCGGAAACATAATCCATTAACATTCCGTATGAATCATATCCGTATTCAATCACATAACAATCCCCGTAGGAAACTGTTCTGTAATCATCACCTTTTACCACAATCATTCCCGACTCATCCATATAGGAACCTGTCATTTCTGCAGCAAACGTAGGATAAGTATCCAAAGGCTTGTATTCGACGTTGATTTTATTGCTGTATTTTTTGTAAGCATCCAAATACAGTCTAACGCCGTCATCCACAGTCTCTTTGCTGCCGATTACATAAATTGTAACTTCTTCATCCAAAGTATCCAAAACAGCCTTTGTTTCATCCGTTATAGAATACCAATGATGCTGTGTCATATCAATCTGGGCATATTCCGTAGGAAGCTGTCTGACACCAATATTAAAGGCAATTACAATTGCAATCACTACCACCGTTCCAATTGCAGTTTTAAAAAGATTCTTCTTGCCGTTATTGGTAAGCTGAAAACTGTTTTTACCCACCATAAACCAGGTCAAAAACAACAACACAAACAGTGCCGAGAAAATATAAACAATATCTGTCGGTACAATAATACCTGAAAACAGCATATTAAAAGGTGTTGTAACATCTAGTATACTTAATACTTTTACCAACCAGCTGTCAGCACCTAACAATACCTCGCAGAAGGAAGGAACAAGAATCATAAAAATGTAAAATCCATAGGTTAAAATTGCCGCAATAAACTGGTGCTCCGTTACCGATGATAAAAACATACCGATTGCAATACAGATACAACCGTATAAGAAAAAGGCAATCAATGCCATCACAGTTTCCGCAACAGGCACACTACCGTAAACCGCCACCAGAATAATACCCATTGAGAAAATCATGGTTGCAATTGCCATTATGGTTGCCATTGCAAAAAACTTTCCGAAAATAATCGATGAAACCCTTACCGGCGCCGTTAATAACAGCTGATCTGTTTTAAACTTCTTCTCTTCCGCAAAAGAACGCATAGTAAGAATCGGAATCAAAAACAAAGGCACAATCAGCATACTTGCCAGCGTCTCCGACAAATAAGGACTTCCGTAAATCAAATTATTCAGCGAAAAGTATAACCCGCCAAAAAACGTTAACGCCGCAAGGAACAACCAACCGGACAAGGATTTAAAATAACTTTTCAGTTCTTTTTGATAAATTGCTGACATTATTCTTCTCCTTCCGTTTCATTGTTTTCTTTATCATCTTCCGATGCATCGTCATCATTTTTGCTTTCTTCAGATTCTTTTACTTCCGTTTCTTCGCCGGGAACCGATTCTTTTGCATCACATTCCTCAAGTTCTGTCTCTTCAGCTTCACGGCTTTCCTGTAAAAGATCCAAATATACATCTTCCAGAGAGGCCTTGGATACATTCATTTCGATAATCAAAATTCTCGCATCTGATAAAGCAAAGGAAATTTCCTCGCGCACATCCTTTTTGCTGTCTTTTGCCTCAAGTTCAAAGGTTGCCTGTCCGTTCTTCTCCGATACAAGCTTATAGCTATCTAAGCATTTTAACTTCTTCAAAACTTCTTCTGCCTTAGAAGCCTGACCTTTTACGGTAATTGTAATTTGCTGTCCGCCCTTGTTCATCTTAAGGATATTTTCTGTGGTATCCATAGCCACAACTTTACCATGGGCAATCATCAATACGTCATCACAAACCGCACTGATTTCCGATAAAATATGTGAACTTAAAATAACCGTATGTTTCTTTTTTAGGCTTTTAATCAAAGAACGGATTTCAATAATCTGTTCCGGGTCAAGACCGACGGTAGGTTCGTCCAAAATGACGATTTCCGGGTCACCAAGAAGCGCCTGCGCGATACCAACTCGCTGTTTATATCCCTTAGACAGATTCTTAATCAAACGACCGGACACATCCGTAAGTCCGGTTTTCTTCATAATATCCGTAATTTCTTCGTTACGTTTACTTTTATCCGTCTTTTTAAGCTTCGCTACGAATTCAAGATATTCCTTCACGTACATATCCTGATACAAAGGAGGATTCTCCGGCAAATAGCCGATACATTTCTTTGCCTCCAAAGTCTTTGTTCCCAGATCATGTCCGTTAATGGTAATGGAACCGATTGTGGGCGATATGTATCCCGTAATCATATTCATTGTAGTACTTTTTCCGGCACCATTCGGGCCTAAAAGACCGTAAATGTGGCCCTTTTTAACCTTAAAAGAAATATCGTCCACAGCAATATGCGAACCATATAACTTAGTCAGATTCTTAACCTGAATCATTTCTTATCCTCCTTACGAAATCTCCTCGATAAATATAACGTCTACGTAATACTATCTTTTCAAAAAATATATTACAGAGAAAAACACTGTACGAAACATACAGTGCTTTTCTCATCTTATGTAAAAATTATTCTGTTTTGGTTTCTTCTGTTGTTTCAGCCTGAACTGTTTTCTTTGTTCTTCTGGTTGTTTTCTTAGGTTTCTCCTCAACCGGTGTGTCTGCTGCAACTGTTTTTGCAACAACAGATGATGCAAATGTTTCTTCTGCAGCAGGTGTTTCAACAGTTTCTTCCGCATCAGGTGTTTCACAAGACTCTTCTGCATCAAAGTGCTTATCAATAAGCTTTGTAATCAAAGGAATCTTAACCACCTTATTCTTAAGGGAAAGAATTACAAACACAATCATTAATACAAATTCTGCAAAACCAAGGAATCCGATTAAGAAATCAAATCCATTGTTGTCAATAAACCATTGCTGCACTTCAGAAACATCAAGCAACTCGTCAAACAAACCAAAAATCATATTAAGCAACGACTCATATGCACCTGATATCCAATTCAATACAGTAAAAATCAAACTAAAGAAAATAGATAACACGGTTGCCTGACACGCATTCTTCTTTAATGTTACAGACTCAGACCATACCAAAGCCAAAATCAACATAAGAACGCTTGCGGGTAAACTTGTATAACCTGTAAAATAACAAATCATACTTAAAAGTCCTGCTGATACGCCAAATTTTGTTTTTTCCATTTCGTAATCCACCTTTCACAAATGTAAAAATTTTACATTTCAAATTATAGCATTTGTATTCATTTAAAGCAATGAAAATTACCTAATCTAATAAATACAGAACTAATTTTTATTAAAAATTACTTTGTTCCGGTACTTCCGTGTCCGCCACGGTCCTTACCTTCCAGAACGGCAACTTCCGTAAACTGGATTTTAGGCTGGTTTTCCATAATTCTAAACTGACAGATGCGGTCATTTTTATGAATTTCAGTGTCGCGGACCGCTAAAACAGGCATAAACCACTGATCATTGTCACCACAATAAGAACAGTCAATAACGCCCTGATGATTGGTTTGGATAATACCAAAATTCTTAAAAGTCGAACTTCTGGGCACCACGTGTGCTTCATAGCCTTCCGGCAACTGCATTGCAACACCCAAAGGAATCAATGCAAAATCACCTTTTTTCAGTTCTACATCCTTTGCGGCACGTAAATCAATCCAGTCTGATTTGCCGTCAATATAGCAAAGTTTCTCAATTTCATCATCGAAATATTTAATTTTGATTTCTTTTATAATATCGTTCATTTTCATTTCCTCTTTGCAGTTGTTGTTATTTATCAAAAGAAAATTTGCTTTTATGCCTTGCACATTCTCGTGTTGGAACCGAAAGCATCTTTTGAATAATTATCGCAATGAAGCACCGGTACATAAGGCGCCTCTTTTTCAAGAGTTGCTTTCACATCAATGACGCGCTGGTTGGAACTTCCCTTCCACATAAGCTTCGTATCTTTTTTATCAATGCGAAACTCACCATCTACGCATACATCCACATACTGCATATAATCTTCCATATAAATTTCGTCCCACAAAGAACCTGTATAAAGCCAAATCGTCTTATGGGGATATTTCTCTTTGATTTCCTTCATCAATTCCGCAACATCCGCACGATTGGCAAAATGCAGGGGATCTCCGCCGGAAAACGTAATTCCGGAAATATAATCTTTATCTAACTGCTCAAAGATTTCAGCCTTGGCAGCATCATCAAAAGGTAGACCGGAATTCGGATCCCAGGTAATCGGATTATGGCACTCTTTACAGCAATGACTGCAGCCCGATACCCAGAGAACCACGCGAAGACCGTCGCCGTTAAGCATGTCATCCTTGGTTATATTATGATATCTCATTTTATTTCATTCCTCTTAATTTCTTAGTTGTTCGAATAATACCCTAATGTCGTATATGTGTAGATACACACACCTACTTACATAGACTTACGTTCTTTGATTTCTGCCATTTTTGCTTCATTCAGACGGGTATCACCGTGAACACGTGAATAAGCAAGATATCCGTTCATACGGTCAATCTTAGTTAAATTACTGCTTCCGCACTTAGGGCACACATCCATTTCAAGTTCCTGATGTCCGCAATCGTCACAATACGCAAGGGACATATTTAAGCCCTCATAAAAGCCCATATCCATCGCACGACGGATTAATGTCTTAATTGCCTCTAAATTATAATCAATCGGGTATCTTACATACTGAATTTTACCGCCGTTACACAAATCCCAGAAACGAGCTTCCAAATCCTGCTTTTGAATCGGCGTAATATCCTCCGATACATGACAGTGAAAACTGTTGGATACATACTCACGGTCAGAAACACCTTCGATAATACCGTACTTTTTACGGAACTGCTTAATCTGCAAACCGCAAAGATTTTCAGCAGGGGTACCGTAAATAGCATATAAATTACCGTCTTCTTCCTTAAACTGCGTAACCTTTTTATTAATATATTCCATAACTTCAATTGCAAACTTACCGTCTTCTGCAAGAGATTTACCGTTATGAATCTGCTGTAATTCATTCAGTGCAGTAATACCAAAAGATGCTGTTGCAGCCTTAAGCAGCGGTTTGATTTTGTCAGTAAGTTTTAAATGCCCGCCTAAGAAACCACCTTCACAATAAGCCAAAGGATTGGTGGACGCACGCATTTCACCCAAGTATGCATAAGTACGGATATGAAGCTGACGAATTAACTCAAGATAGTAATCCAATACTTCGTAGAAATCTCTGCTTTCGTGCTTTGCCTTCGCATAAATCATAGGCAAGTGAAGGGATACCGCACCAATATTAAATCGGCCGACGAAAACAGGCTGGTCCTGATCGTCCGCAGGCGTCATACCGCCTCTTTCATACCAAGGGGATAAAAAGGCACGACAACCCATAGGGGAAATTACTTTCTTATACTGCTTATAAATACTTGCAACATAGCCCTTACCGGTCATACTTAACCAGTCGGGATACATCGTTTTTGCAGAACATTCCACGCCGGCATTGAAAACATCTTCCATTTCCTTGCCGGGTCCGTGCAAGTCTTCATCATATAAAAATACAATCTTAGGGAATAATACCGGCTTTCTGCATTCCGGTCTGCCCTGTCCTCTTTTACGCACGTTAAGCATAGAAATACAAGCCTGGCGTGCAAATTTACCGGTACCAAGACCTGCGGTCACTGTGATAAAAGGATAGTCGCCACGGCTGCTTGCT
>JAGAQZ010000010.1 GCA_017622505.1 Lachnospiraceae bacterium | reverse complement strand
CACAAGGAGGTAAATAAGTTATGAAACATGGTAAGAAATATAACGAAGCAGCTAAGCTTGTTGATAGAGCTACACTCTATGATCCTGCTGATGCAGTTGCTTTGGTAAAGAAGACTGCTGGTGCTAAATTTGATGAAACAGTAGAAATTCACATCAGAACAGGTTGTGACGGACGTCACGCTGAAGAACAGATCCGTGGTGCGGTAGTATTACCCAACGGTACTGGTAAGACAGTTAAGGTTCTCGTATTCGCTAAAGGCGATAAGGTAAACGAAGCTGAAGCAGCTGGTGCTGATTATGTAGGCGGCGAAGAACTTATTCCCAAGATTCAGAACGATGGTTGGTTAGATTTCGACGTAGTTGTTGCAACTCCCGATATGATGGGTGTTGTTGGTCGTCTTGGTAAGGTTTTAGGACCTAAGGGCTTAATGCCTAACCCCAAGGCCGGTACAGTAACAATGGACGTTACCAAGGCTATCGCTGATATCAAGGCTGGTAAGATCGAATACAGACTTGACAAGCAGAACATCATTCACTGCCCTATCGGAAAGGCATCTTTCTCAGAAGAAAAGTTGAATGAAAACTTCGAAGCTTTAATGGAAGCAATTAAGAAGGCAAAACCCAGCTCATTAAAGGGACAGTACTTAAGAAGCGTAACCCTTTCAAGCACAATGGGACCTGGTGTAAAAGTAAATGTAATGAAGCTTTAATTAGCAGTTTAAAGACAGTGGAGCAATCCGCTGTCTTTTGTTTTATTTGCACTGTTCAAAATAGGCGGAAAATGGTAGAATGCAACTATGAGAGATACATTAGACATAAATGCAAAAAGAGATAGGGCTATCGGGACAATCGCGGTTGTAGTAAGTATACTGCTGTTTGCGGCTTTGCTTACTGTTCTTATTGTGCGTAAAAATAATATTCGCGCGGAAGAATTGGCGGCAAGCGAGGATGCGCAGACGATACAGCAGGTTTCCGGTGAAGAACTGTTCCCGGAGTTGTATGGCGATGAGAGTGGCGTTGGAGAGGATAACACAGATACGGGCATAGGTGCCGAAGACGAGCAACTTTTGCCGGAGAATACATATCTTTTACCTGAGAAGGAAACGGTTACTTTTACCTTTGCGGGAGATGTGCTTTTGGATGAAAACTATGCAGTGATGAGCACTTATCGTGCTAACGGAAGTGTGCTTGAGAATTGCATTGATCCGGAATTGCTGGAAATAATGCAAGGGTCGGATATTTTTATGATCAATAATGAATTTCCTTATACCAATCGGGGAACGCCTTTGGCAAATAAAACTTTTACTTTCCGTGCAGATCCTGCAAATGTGCAGATTCTGAAGGACATGGGCGTGGATATTGTATCCCTTGCAAATAACCATGCATCGGATTATGGCGAGATTTCGCTTTTGGATACCTTGGACACTTTGGAAGGGGCCGGTATTCCTTATGTGGGCGCGGGGCGTGATTTGGAAGAGGCGTCCAAAGTGGTCTTTTATCAAAAGGGTGATATGAAAATTGGTGTTGTGTCAGCGACGGAAGTGGAGCGCATGGCTACACCTGATACGAAAGGTGCTACAGAAAACACGCCGGGAACATTTCGTTGTTTTCAAAACGATGCACTGGAAGAAGTAATCCGGGAAGCGAAGAAAGAATGCGACTTCTTAATTGTAGTCGTGCACTGGGGAACGGAGAGCACGGATGAGCTGGACTGGAGCCAGCCTGGGCAGGCGGCGGATTTTACGGCTGCGGGCGCGGATGTGGTAATCGGCGCGCACCCACACGTTTTACAGGAGATTGCTTATGTGAATGAAGCGCCGGTATTTTACAGCTTAGGTAATTACTGGTTTAATTCTAAAACTCAAGATAGTTGCCTTGTGACTTTGGAAATCGGCGACGAAGGTTTGGTTTCGGCGAAGTTTATTCCCTGTAGGACGTCAGGCAGTAAAACAAGCCTTGCGACAGGCGCAGAGGCAGAACGTATCCTTGAATATATGCGTGGGCTGTCTGATGGCGTGGTGATTGATGAAGAAGGATATGTGATGCCGAAGTGATGAGATTTTGGTTATACAAAAGGAAGGATGCGGGCTGAGTCTTTTGAAGTATAAGAAAAGGATGAGAATCGGGTCTTTAGTAAAGCAATCCAAAAGAAATAAAGCAAATAGATATAAAAATGCTTGACAATACTGAACACATATGATAATTTTATTAAGGTTGTGAGAACAACTATGCCGAAGACAGTAGGTGTCGCTAAGCGACGTAAGGAGACAACGCCTACCGAGGATGAGTAAGTTTTATGATGAAAATTTGCCCTCTCGTCTTCAGCGAAGATGAGAGGTTTTTTATTCTTTATAAAAACTCTTTCGGCACCAAATAAAGAAGGAGGTAAAATAAAATGGCAAAAGTTGAATTGAAGAAACCCATCGTGGAAGAGATTTCAGCAAATATTAAGGATGCGCAGTCAGTTGTTATCGTTGACCACCGCGGACTTACAGTTGCAGAAGATACCGAACTTCGTAAGCAGCTTCGTGAAGCTGGTATTACTTACAAGGTATACAAGAACACCATGATGAATTTTGCATTCAAGGGAACAGATTGCGAAGGACTTGCACCTTATTTAGAGGGACCCAGCGCAATTGCAATTTCCAAGGATGACGCTACAGCTCCTGCAAGAATTCTTTGCAAGTATGCAAAGACAGCAAAGGCACTTGAAATCAAGGGCGGTGTTGTTGAAGGAACTGTATATGACAGCAAGGGCATCGAAGCAATTTCCAACGTACCTTCAAGAGAAGAATTACTTGGCAAATTACTTGGAAGCATCCAGTCACCTATTACAAACCTTGCACGCGTTCTCAATCAGATTGCAGAACAGCAGGGCGCTCCCGCAGCAGAGTAATTGTTGCAATCGTTGCAGACGCCTTGGGGTTGTCGCAACAGTTTAAGTTAGAAACTTTTAGAACAAACAATATTTTTAAATGGAGGAAAATAAAATGGCAAAGTTAACAACTCAGGAATTTATCGACGCTATCAAAGAATTAAGCGTACTTGAATTAAACGATTTAGTAAAAGCATGTGAAGAAGAATTTGGTGTATCTGCAGCAGCAGGTGTTGTTGTAGCAGCAGGCGCTGTTGGTGGTGCAGCTGAAGCAGCAGAAGAAAAGACTGAATTCGACGTTGAATTAACAGACGTAGGAGCTGAAAAGGTTAAAGTTATTAAGGTTGTACGTGAAGCTACAGGCCTTGGCTTAAAGGAAGCAAAAGACTTAGTAGACGCTGCTCCTAAGATGATCAAAGAAGGCGCTTCTAAGGAAGAAGCTGATGACATCAAGGCTAAGTTAGAAGCTGTTGGTGCAAAGGTTACATTAAAGTAATTTTTACCCTGAGAAGGATGAAACCGCGAAGGAACTTTCTTTCGCGGTTTTTTTGTGCAAAAAATATTTTTAAAAAATGGAAAATAATGTTTGACTTCCGACTTTTTTTCTGCTATTATGGATGATGCACTATTGTGGTTTACTGTCCCTTTTTGTCTTCGGACGCAAGGGGTTGATTCTTTGCGGACAAAAATGAGACAGGTCCCTGTGATTGTGCAGTAGAACGGCTATATAACATAATAAGAACGGAGTGAAGTGTCAATGGAAAAGAACAGAATACGTCCTATTGTTAACGGCAACAGTATGCGTATGAGCTATTCACGTCAGAAAGAAGTTCTGGAGATGCCTAATCTCATCGAAGTGCAGAAGAATTCTTACAAGTGGTTCTTGGAAGAAGGCTTGAAGGAAGCATTTGATGATATTTCGCCCATCACCAACTTTGGCGGTGACTTGCGTATGGAATTTGTTGATTTTGAACTTGCGGAAGACAAAATCAAGCATACAATTGCGGAATGTAAAGAGAGAGACCTTACTTATGAAGCACCTTTGAATGTAAAGGTTCGCTTTTTCAATGAAAATGAGAAGGAAAATCTCATAGAACGTACAATTTTTATGGGTAATTTCCCTTTAATGACGGAAACAGGAACATTCGTGATCAATGGTGCAGAACGAGTTATCGTTAGCCAGTTGGTGCGTTCGCCCGGTATTTATTATGCAATCGGACATGATAAAATTGGTAAAGAATTGTTCTCATCTACCGTAATCCCTAACCGTGGTGCATGGTTGGAGTATGAAACAGACTCAAATGATGTTGCATACGTACGTGTAGACAGAACAAGAAAATTCCCCATCACTGTATTTATTCGTGCTCTTGGTCTGGGAACAGACGAAGAGATTCTTGAGGTGTTTGGTGATGAACCCAAGATCCGTGCAAGTTTTGCAAAGGATCCTTCTAAGAATTACGTAGACGGTTTGAAGGAATTGTACTCAAAAGTACATCCCGGCGAACCTTTTAGCGTGGAAAGCGCAGAAAGTTTCTTAAGCGCTATGTTCTTCGATGCCAGAAGATATGATTTGGCTAAGGTTGGACGTTATAAATTCAATAAGAAACTTATGCTTAAGAACAGAATCCGCAATCATGTTCTTGCAGCAGACGTTGTAAATGAGTATACAGGAGAATTAATCGCAAAAGCCGGCGATGTTGTAACTGCAGAAATGGCAGATGCTATTCAGAATGCAGCAGTTGCTTCTGTATTAATTCAGGTAGAAGAAAAGAACGTAAAAGTTCTTTCTAATATGATGGTTGATATCAATGAATGGGTTGATTGTGATGCAAAAGAATTAGGCGTTACTGAACTCGTTTATTTCCCTGCGCTTCAGAAGATTCTTGAAGAATACGCAGAGAAGCCGGAAGAATTGGCTGAAGCAATCATGCGTAATGTAAACGAATTAATTCCTAAGCACATTACAAAAGAAGATATGCTTGCTTCTATCAACTATAACATTCATTTGGAATATGGTATCGGTCATGATGATGATATCGACCATTTGGGTAACAGACGTATTCGTGCGGTTGGTGAATTATTACAGAACCAGTACAGAATCGGTCTTTCCAGAATGGAACGTGTTGTTCGTGAAAGAATGACAACACATGATTCAGAAAATATCACTCCCGATAAATTAATCAATATTAAGCCTGTGCAGGCTGCAATCAAAGAATTCTTTGGTTCTTCACAGCTTTCACAGTTTATGGATCAGAACAACCCCCTTGGTGAATTGACACACAAGAGACGTCTTTCTGCATTAGGACCCGGTGGTCTCTCAAGAGATCGTGCAGGTTTCGAGGTTCGAGACGTTCACTATACACACTATGGTAGAATGTGTCCTATCGAAACACCTGAAGGTCCCAACATTGGTTTGATCAACTCCCTTGCATCTTATGCAAGAATTAACGAATACGGATTTGTTGAGGCTCCTTATCGTCGTATCGATAAGTCAGACCCTGAGAATCCCCGTGTTACAGATGAAGTTATCTACATGACAGCTGATGAAGAAGATAACTATCATGTAGCACAGGCAAATGAAAAGCTTGACGAAAACGGTTGCTTTGTAAAGAACATGGTATCCGGTCGTTACAGAGAAGAAACACAGGAATATCCTAAGGCAATGTTTGATTTTATGGACGTATCGCCTAAGATGGTATTCTCTGTTGCTACAGCGTTGATTCCGTTCTTGCAGAACGACGATGCTAACCGTGCGCTGATGGGTTCTAACATGCAGCGTCAGGCAGTGCCTCTTCTTTTCACAGAGGCTCCCGTAATCGGTACAGGTATGGAAGTTAAGACAGCGGTTGACTCCGGTGTTTGTGTGGTTGCCAAGAAGGCAGGTACCGTAACTTACGTATCTTCCGAATTAATTAAAATTACAGCAGATGACGGCGAGGCAATGGAATATCAGTTGTCTAAGTTCGTAAGAAGTAACCAGAGTAACTGCTACAACCAGAAGCCTATCGTATTCAAGGGTGACCACGTAGCAGAAGGTCAGGTAATTGCTGACGGTCCTTCTACTGCAGAAGGTGAACTTGGTCTTGGTAAGAACCCTCTTATCGGTTTCATGACCTGGGAAGGTTACAACTACGAGGATGCTGTTCTTTTAAGTGAAAGACTTGTACGTGAAGATGTCTATACATCCGTTCACATTGAAGAATATGAAACAGAAGCACGTGATACCAAGCTTGGTGCTGAAGAAATCACAAGAGACGTTCCCGGTGTTGGTGAAGATGCGTTGAAGGATTTGGATGACAGAGGTATTATCCGTATCGGTGCGGAAGTTCGTGCAGGTGATATTTTAGTAGGTAAGGTTACACCGAAGGGTGAAACAGAACTTACTGCAGAAGAAAGATTACTCCGTGCAATCTTTGGTGAAAAAGCAAGAGAAGTGCGTGATACATCTTTGAAGGTTCCTCACGGTGAATACGGTGTTGTTGTAGATGCTAAGGTATTCTCAAGAGCAGCCGGCGATTCTGAATTATCTCCCGGTGTAAACCAGAAGGTTCGTATCTACATTGCACAGAAGAGAAAGATTTCCGTTGGTGATAAGATGGCTGGTCGTCACGGTAACAAGGGTGTTGTTTCCCGCGTATTACCGGTAGAAGATATGCCTTACTTACCGAACGGACGTCCTTTGGATATCGTATTGAATCCTTTGGGTGTACCTTCGCGTATGAATATCGGACAGGTGCTTGAAATTCACTTGTCACTTGCTGCTAAGGCTCTTGGCTTTAACATTGCAACTCCGGTATTCGATGGTGCAAACGAAGCGGATATTATGGATACTTTGGATCTTGCAAACGATTACGTTAACACAACTTGGGAAGAGTTCGAAGCTAAACACAAAGATACGCTTCGCCCTGAAGTTCTTGAGTATTTATATGAAAACAGAGCTCACAGAGAGCTTTGGAAGGGTGTAGAAATTTCAAGAGACGGTAAGGTAAGACTTCGTGACGGTAGAACAGGTGAATATTTTGACAGCCCTGTTACCATTGGTCACATGCATTACCTGAAGCTCCACCACTTGGTAGACGATAAGATTCATGCACGTTCTACCGGACCGTACTCACTGGTAACACAGCAGCCTCTGGGTGGTAAAGCACAGTTCGGTGGACAGCGTTTCGGTGAAATGGAAGTTTGGGCTCTGGAAGCATACGGAGCATCATACACCTTACAGGAAATCCTGACAGTGAAGTCAGACGACGTGGTTGGACGTGTAAAGACCTACGAAGCTATTATCAAGGGTGAAAACATTCCTACGCCGGGTATTCCTGAGTCCTTCAAGGTATTGTTGAAGGAATTACAGTCCTTGTGCTTGGATGTCAAAGTTCTTGACGAAAACGGTGAAGAGGTTGAAATCAGAGAGAATGTTGAACCGCCCACCAATAACTATCGTTTTGAGATGGAAGGCGAAACCAGAAATTACGACTATGAGCGTGATGATATGGCAAGCTACGGCTATCAGAAACAGGAATTCAACGAAGACGGCGAGATTACAGACGTATATGAAGAACTCGACGAGGACTCATATGCAGATGATTTTGCAGATGATGTGGATTTCGGCGATACATTTGAAGATGATGATGAAAACTAATAAGGCGACAGCCTAATTTTGGAAGGAGTGCCAATAATGTCTGATGTAAAGAAAGAGATATATGAACCGATTAGCTTTGACTCCATCAAAATCGGTTTGGCGTCACCGGAAAAGATTTTAGAATGGTCTAAGGGCGAGGTTACCAAGCCCGAGACCATCAACTACAGAACTTTAAAACCGGAACGCGAAGGTTTATATTGTGAAAGAATTTTCGGACCCAGCAAGGACTGGGAATGTCACTGCGGTAAGTACAAGAAAGTGCGTTATAAAGGTATTATCTGCGATCGTTGTGGCGTAGAAGTAACCAAGGCAAATGTACGTCGTGAAAGAATGGGTCACATTAAGCTTGCAGCACCCGTTTCTCACATTTGGTACTTCAAGGGTATCCCCAGCCGTATGGGACTTATCCTTGACTTAACACCGAGAGTTCTTGAAAAAGTATTGTATTTTGCTTCCTACATCGTTTTGGATGCAGGTAATACAGACTTAAAGGTAAAAGATATTTTATCTGAGAGAGAATATCAGGATGCCAGAGAAAAGTGGGGCAATGAATTCCGCGTTGGTATGGGTGCAGAAGCAATTAAGGAACTTTTATCTGCAATCGATCTTGAAAAAGAAAATGCAGAATTAAAAGCAGAGCTTGAAAATGACAGCACAAAGGGTCAGAAGAGGGCTAAAATTGTGAAGCGTCTTGAAGTAGTGGAAGCATTCCGTGAATCCGGAAACAGACCTGAATGGATGATTATGGATGCCATTCCGGTAATTCCCCCCGATTTAAGACCTATGGTTCAGTTGGATGGTGGCCGTTTTGCAACCTCTGACTTGAACGATTTATACAGAAGAATTATCAACCGTAACAATCGTCTTGCAAGACTTCTTGATTTGGGTGCGCCCGACATCATCGTGCGTAACGAAAAGAGAATGCTTCAGGAAGCAGTAGATGCTTTGATTGATAACGGTAGAAGAGGAAGAGCTGTAACAGGCCCCGGAAACCGTGCATTAAAGTCACTTTCCGATATGTTAAAAGGTAAGTCCGGACGTTTCCGTCAGAACTTGTTAGGTAAGCGTGTTGACTACTCAGGACGTTCCGTAATCGTTGTTGGTCCCGAGTTGAAGATTTACCAGTGTGGTCTTCCTAAGGAAATGGCAATCGAACTTTTCAAACCCTTCGTTATGAAGGAATTGGTTGGAAAGGGAATCAGCCAGAATATTAAGCATGCTAAGAAGCTTGTAGAAAAGCTTGATGATACTGTATGGGATGTTTTGGAAGAAGTAATTCGTGAGCATCCGGTTATGTTGAACCGTGCTCCGACACTTCATAGATTGGGTATTCAGGCATTTGAACCCATCCTTGTAGAAGGTAAGGCTATTAAGCTTCATCCCTTGGTATGTACAGCGTTCAACGCTGACTTCGACGGTGATCAGATGGCGGTACATCTTCCGTTATCAGTAGAGGCACAGGCAGAATGCCGTTTCCTCTTACTTTCACCTAACAACCTTTTGAAACCTTCAGACGGTGCACCTGTAGCCGTTCCTTCACAGGATATGGTTCTTGGTATTTACTACCTTACACAGGAAAGACCCGGTGCGAAGGGCGAAGGTAAGATTTTCAAGGATTTGAACGAAGCAATCCTTGCTTACGAAAACGAAGTTATCACATTACACGCACGTGTTAAAATCGGTGTAACCAAGACTTTGGCGGACGGAACTGTTGTTAAGGGTGTTGTAGAATCTACACTCGGACGTTTCCTCTTCAATGAAATCCTTCCTCAGGATCTTGGATACGTTGACAGAAGCATTCCTGAGAATGCAATTAAGCTTGAAATTGACTTCCTTGTTGGTAAGAAGCAGTTAAAGCCGATCCTTGACAAAGTAATCAATAAGCACGGTGCTACAAAGACCGCTGAGGTTCTTGACCTTGTAAAAGCTACAGGTTATAAGTATTCAACTCGTGCGGCAATGACAGTATCCGTATCCGATATGACTGTACCTCCTATCAAGAAGCAGTTGCTTGAAGAGGCACAGGCTAAGGTTGACCAGATTACCGTTAACTTTAACCGTGGTATGTGTACAGAAGAAGAAAGATACAAAAATGTTATTCGTGTATGGAATGAAACCGATGATCGTTTAACTGAAGCGTTGATGACAGGTCTTGATTCATACAACAACATTAAGATGATGGCTGACTCCGGTGCCCGTGGTTCTAAGCAGCAGATGAAACAGCTTGCAGGTATGCGTGGTTTGATGGCTGATACAACCGGTCGTACAATCGAGTTGCCCATCAAGTCAAACTTCCGTGAAGGTCTTGACGTTTTGGAATACTTTATGTCTGCACACGGTGCGCGTAAAGGTCTTTCCGATACAGCGCTTCGTACAGCTGACTCCGGTTACTTGACACGTCGAATGGTAGACGTTTGCCAGGAACTCATTGTGCGTGAAGTAGACTGTTGTGCATCAAGAGATGAAATTGCAGGAATGAACGTATCTGCATTTGCAGACGGTAAGGAAAGCATCGAAACTCTTGAAGCAAGAATCAAAGGCAGATATTCTGTTAATACCATCTTTGACAAGGACGGAAACGTTATTGTTAAGAGAAATCATATGATTACACCCAGCAGAGCAGCAAGGATTGTTTCTGTAGGTGTTGATGAAAACGGTAATGCTATTGATACTGTTAAGATTCGTAGCATTTTAACCTGTAAGTCACAGAACGGTATCTGTGCAAAATGTTATGGTGCGAACATGGCAACCGGTGAAGCCGTGCAGGTTGGTGAAGCAGTAGGTATTATTGCCGCACAGTCTATCGGTGAACCCGGTACACAGCTTACTATGCGTACATTCCATACCGGTGGTGTTGCGGGTAACGATATCACACAGGGTCTTCCCCGTGTTGAAGAATTGTTCGAAGCAAGAAAGCCTAAAGGACTTGCAATTATTGCAGAGTTCGGTGGTACAGTGGAAATCAAAGAAAACTCTAAGAAGCGTGAAGTTGTTATTAAGAACGACGAGCAGGAAAAGAGCTATTTGATTCCTTACGGTGCACGTATTAAGGTGCTGGATGGCGATGTAATCGAAGCCGGTGACGAATTAACAGAAGGTAGCATCAATCCTCACGATTTACTTGAAATCAAGAAGATTGAAGCGGTTGAAAATTATATCATCCGTGAAGTTCAGAAGGTTTACAGCCTTCAGGGTGTAGACTTGAACGATAAGCATATCGAAGTTATCGTTCGTCAGATGTTAAAGAAACAGCGCGTGGAAGAAAGCGGAGATACCGATTTGCTTCCCGGCAGCTTAGTTGACAGACTTGTTTTGGAAGAAGTAAACGAGAAGCTCTTAAAAGAAAATCCCGATGCTGCTCCGGCAGTAGCAAAGGATATTATCCTCGGTATTACCAAGGCTTCCCTTGCAACCAACTCATTTATGTCAGCTGCATCCTTCCAGGAAACTACGAAGGTTCTTACAGAAGCTGCAATTAAGGGTAAGGTTGACCCTCTGTATGGTTTGAAAGAAAACGTTATCATTGGTAAGTTGATTCCTGCAGGTACAGGTATGAAGCGTTATCGCGACGTTAAAATTGATACCATGCGTGAAAAGGTTAATGCTGTTTTAGAAGATGATTTGATGGATGCTACAGAAACAGAAGTTGATGTAGAAGAACTTGATAATCTTGATGTAGTGGAAGAAACAGCTTCCGACGAAGAATAAAATGTGTAAAACCCGGAAACCTAGGTTTCCGGGTTTTTTCTGTGGTTACAATTCGGTTATTTGCATTTAGGTTTTGTGTAATATTGCAAGGATTATTTTACATTCCAACAGGACGCGCTCTCGCTCGATTGTGAATGTAGCGGACACTAAACTCGTGCTGCATTGCATTTGCACTCGTTAAGTGCCGACACTCACAAACGGTCCTTTATGGAATGAAAATATCCTCGCAATCATTTAAACTTTGTGTGCAAATAACCGAATTGTAACATGAAAAAAGCAAACTCTGATTTTCGGAGTTTGCTTTTCGTAAGTTTATGTTTTACAAGTTTTTATTTTATGCAATTGCTTTGCAAGTTATATTAAAAAATCTTAGTTCAGCGAATTTTACAATGTTGCCTTGGATGCAATAGTGTAGATTGTTGCTACATCTTCAGAACTTAAAGGGACGAATCCGCCGGTTTTGCCGTCGCCCAAACCGAATTTATCAACCAGTGTGGGAATGTCCTCTGCTTTGGCACCAAGTTCTTCGAAGTTGATAGGCATTCCGATGTTATGAAGGAATGTTCTGAAGCATTTAATGCCCTGAAGTGCTGTAAACTCAGGATTTTCGAAATTCATTTCACAACCCCAGATGCGTACGGCCATCTGTGCAAAGCGCATTACATTGTGTTTATATACGAATTCCATCCACGCCGGCATGATTACGGCAAGGCCTGCGCCGTGTGCACAGTCATATAAGCCTGAAAGTTCGTGTTCAATGCCGTGGCTGTTCCAGTCCTGGCTTCGGCCAACGCCTACGATGTCGTTGTGGGCAACGGTACCCGCCCACATAATGTTTGCGCGGGCTTCATAGTTGTTGGGATCCGCGATAACGCGGGGCGTTTCTTTAATCATTGTTAAAAGCACTGCTTCGCAAAGTCTGTCAGTGATTTCTACTTCCAATGTGTTAGTAAAATAGCGTTCAAACACATGCGCCATAATGTCCGTAGCGCCGCAAGCGGTCTGATATGCGGGAAGTGTCTGGGTTAATGCAGGATTTAAAATCGAGAACTTCGGTCTCAAAAGATCAGAGCCTACATCTCTTTTTAACATACCTTCTTCCTTGGTTACTACAGAGCCCGGTGAGCCTTCACTACCTGCAGCGGCGATGGTTAAAATTGTACCGATGGGTAATGCTTTCTCAACCACTTTGCCTGTGCCGTAGAAGTCCCAGAAGTCGCCGTCGTAAGGTACGCCCAATGCGATGCCTTTGGAAGAGTCGATGCAGGAACCACCACCTACGGAAAGAATGAAGTCTACGTTTTCCTTACGGCATAATTCAATGCCTTCATAAATCAAAGTATCTCTGGGATTGGGTTTTACACCACCTAATGCCACGTAAGCAATGCCTTCGGCTTCCAAAGATTTCTTAACACGGTCCAAAAGCCCGGACTTTTCGGCAGATGCGGAACCATAGTGAATCAAAACCTTGCTTCCGCCGTGCTTGCGCACATACTTACCGCATTCATTTTCGGTGTCCTTACCGAAGACAAACTCTGTCGGACTGTAAAAATTAAAATTTTCCATTTTAAAATGTACCCCCTTTTTATATTAGAATTATAGTTTTTATATAAAAAATTACTTTGCGATATCAGAGTTATCATATTTGAAATTATAAAAACAAATTAGTTTTTTATACAGATTTATCATAACACGAACGATACCTAAATAAAATATGTTCCTGTTTCAAAAAAAATTAAGACAATTTACGTGCAAAAATATAAGGGCTTATTTTGCAATGGTTGATGCAGAAAAGCACAAAACTTACTTTCGTGACAGCCGGTGTACAAAAACATAGTAGGCTATCATATTCATCGCCAAAGCCCCAATCCAGGCAGCAATGTCGGCGTAAGCTGTTGTGACGAAACCGAAATGACTCAAACCAAAGAAAATTACCGAAATTCGCATCACCATCTCCATAATACCGGAAAGCATGGGAATCAGCGGTTTCCCAAGACCCTGTACACCACTTCGATATACGAAAAGAAGGTTGATAAAAAGCATCATAACACCGCAGGGCGGTAAAAATTCGGCAATCAATCGGATGGGCATGCTTCCGTTTACCATCAGGGCGGCAAGAAATTCGGGAAACATAATGAGTACCGTACCCAGCAATATGTAATTCACAACCGCAATGCCGATACAGGCACGTAAGCCTTTCTGGATGCGGTCGAAACGCATGGCACCGTGATTTTGCCCGGTAAAAGATGACATCACATATCCTGCGGTGCAGGAAGGCTGAATAAACATATTCACGTAACGGCTGCATACCGAATAAGCCGTAGTATATGCCACACCAAGCCCGTTAACAAAATACTGCACTACCATACAACCAACGGCAGTGATGGAGTTCATTAATGCCATGGGAACGCCGTTTGTAAGCAATCTGCCATAAAGCGGGTAGTCCGGAGCAAAGTCTGAAAGTTTCAATTTGAGTATGGAAATACGAGATAATTTGTGCAGACATATGAGGGTTGACACGATTTGTGCAATAATCGTAGCGATTGCCACACCTTCCACGCCGGTCTTGCATCCGAAGATGAAAAGACAGTTTAAAGCGATATTCGTTAGGGTAGATATTATAATAGCAATAAAAGGTGTCGTGCTATCACCCAACGACCTCAGTATGCCTGCACACAAATTATAAGAAATGGTAGTAATTAAACCACCAAAGATAATGTAGCCGTAGGTAAGACTGTCCTGCATAATGCGGGGAGAAGTTTGTAAAAGAATTAATATATCATCTAAAAAAATAAGGCTTACAATTGTAAGAACAATGGTTAAAACCAAGGATAAGCTGATAGCGGAAGCTGTGCTTTTGCGAAGCTGCTTATAATCCTTTGCACCAAAATTGTGGGCGATGGGTACGCAGAAACCGTTTGCCAATCCCACGGAAAACCCTACAATCAAAAAGCAAAGCGATGCCATATTCCCCACAGCGGCCAACTGGTCGTCCCCCAGACCTTTTCCGACAATCGCCGTGTCGGCAATGTTGTATACCTGCTGCAGCATATTTGTAAAAAACATAGGGAAGTAAAACCGCAGTATCTGCGGTAATACTTTCCCCTGTGTCAAATCTTGCGTCTGTTCCATTGATTTTTCCTCTTTCTATATTATAAAAGAAGTGCTTTTTTATAAGATAACAAAAAACTTGTTTTTATAACAAAAAGACGATATTATATTCGTAATACAGATTGGACTTGAATCAAGTGATGTTTAGGATTACATATTATAAAAGTTGCAATGTATTATCAAAGTTGCAATGTATGATAAAAGCCACAGACGAGAGGAAATTATTATGAGTAGTACAAATCGTGATTTGAATTACAGATTATATACACAGAAAGAGAGTGGTTTTATCAGAACTGCTTTTCAAAGCGAGTTTGAGCGGTATGTTGTAATCAGTAGTGGTGATGTGCAGGGGGTAAAAAGAAACCTGGCCCAGATCCGCCAGAATTTCTTCGAAGGGAAAGGTGAACTGTCGGATAACTCCGTGCGCAATGTGATGTACCATTTTGTAGTGTCAGTGGCCATGGTGTCCCGCGTGTGCGTGGAAGCCGGCATGAATCATGACGTGGCATACACACTGAGCGATATCTATATCCGAAGGGGCGATAAGATCACCAGCGTGGAGGGGCTGATTGATTTGCTGGAAGAGATGCAGGTGGACTTTGCCAAACGTATGCGTGAATTAAAGAAGGAAACAGTTCATTCCATTCATATCCGTAAAAGCGTGGATTACATCCAGGAGCATTTGCAGGAGAAACTCAGCGTAAAAGAGATTGCGGAGCGGGTTGGCCTTTCGGCAGATTATTACGCGAAGCTCTTTTATAAGGAAATGGGTGTTTCGGTGAAGGACTATGTGGCGGAGGCCAAAATCTCTACGGCAGCCAATATGCTGATTTATTCGGAACATTCTTATCTTGACATTGCGCTGACTCTGGGGTATTCGTCCCAAAGCGCTTTTATCAGCGTTTTTAAGAGGTACCGCGGAATCACGCCGAAGGAGTACCGGAGCCTTCATTATAAGAAAAACATCTCCGAAATTCGTTAAAAATCGTAAAAAGTCCGTTTTTCCTTAGAAAACCGCAAATTTTACAAAAAAATCATTGACAACAAAAAATCATAAAAGTATAATGATTTAGCGTGCATACGTATGCATGTTTTTATTGTGGCGTTTTTTACAATATATGTATAAAAGCGAACAAGAATCAAAATATTATCATAGGAGGTGAAATTGAATGCCCACAATTAATCAGTTAGTACGTAAGGGAAGACAGACATCTGTAAAGAAGT
>JAGAQZ010000070.1 GCA_017622505.1 Lachnospiraceae bacterium | reverse complement strand
TATCAGGTGAAATGATATTTTAGAATAAAACTTTGTTGAATTAACAGACCTTTGTCGATATTTGTCGACGCGTTTTTATTGTAAATATATTATACAAATGTTACCATTTGAGCATGCATATCGCATGCTCTTTTTACATTTCTATTTTTCAACGGCAATCGCCGAAAGAACTCAAAAAGTTTGTGCATTTTGCTAAATTGACAGGAAAGGAGGTATCTGCCTATAATCCTTATATAAGGAGGGTACGGGCTATGGAAGGAATGACAGGAAAAGAAGTTTTGAATTTGATTGACTGGCTAAAGAAAAAAGGCTTCAATAATGATGATATCGTAGAATGCATTGAAGCAGTAGAAGGCAAAAAACCTGAAAATAATACGGAAGACAAAGAATAATGAAAATGATACGGAAGATAAAAATACACCTGCATCTATGTACTGAAATTACATAAATGCAGGTGTTTTATGATTCACTCTTCCCGAATAATATACGGAAATACCTCGATATCCGTAAAACCCATCTCCTTTAGGATTTGAACGGACGCTTCCATATCTTCTTTGGTATTAAAATCGCGAATCGCCGGCACGCGAACGCGAATACATTCCGGGGATTTCTCCTGAATCAATATCTTTAAATTCTCAATCACCCTGTCATTATCACGACCTGTATATGCCTTATAAATCTCGGGATTCATATCCTTGATATCCACGATAAAAGCATCGGCTACAGGAAGAATGGTACGTAATTTTTCAGTAGGCACGTTCAAAGAAGTTTCCACCGTAATCTGCCATTTGTCTCCGCAAACCTCACGAAAAGCTGCGATAAAATCTGAATGCAAAAGGGATTCGCCACCGCCGAAGGTAATTCCTCCGCCGGTAGCGATGAAATAAAGGTCATCGATTTTTAATTTATCGTATAACTGCTCCGGGGTCATATGTACGCATTTTGGTAGCATCGCCGGATTCCAGGTCCTTTTATTAATGCAATATTTGCAGGTTAAGGGACAGCCGAAAGATGCAACCAAAGTGGTAACACCAACACCATCGGTTTTAAGCCGATGCCTGTTCAAGGAAACCACCGGCATTGTAATATTATTCTTCATCTAAATACTCCGGGTCGATGGCAATGTCGCCTTCTAATAAATATTCGTCGATGTCTTCTAAATCTTCTTCTGAAGTAGGCGCAAGGGGAATTTCACCTGCCAACTCTTCCGAATCTTCTTCTGAAGGACACATCGCATCCAAATCATTTTCCGTAGATTCTACATCCTCACTAGGATCATATTCTTCCAAACCACCAAGAATATCTTCTCCGTCCGGCTCATCGGATTCCGGTGCAGGGCCTTCCATACCTGCAACATCTTCCGGAATATATTGCACATCACCGGCAATGTCCTCAGGCGGATTAATCGAATAATACACATCCGCAATCACATCACCGACTGCTTCAATGGGATTACATGCTACCATAGGCGCACACATTCCCGCAGAAATTCCGGCAACTACAACGGCTTTGCCAAGATTTTTACGGATTTCAAGCTGGCGCTCTAAGTAACGAAGTTCCGCCTCACATTTCGGGCAGGTACCTCTGCAATCGCCCTGATGGGTACACTCCGATACCGCGAAAGCAATATCATTCTGTTCCGCAATTTTCTGGCGGATTTCTTTTAATGCCTTACATTTCTCTTTTCCTTTCATAATGAATTCCTCCTCAATTTTACCTACTTTATTGTAGCACGATAAAATGCAATAAATTTCCTATTTTCTTCATCTACAATGAATCCACAAGTTGTTGAACCGCTAAGCGTTGGATAATAATATAAAATCGTATAGTTTTCAATACTTCCTTCTTCTACACTTTTAAAAAAATCCGACGAAGGAAATTCAGCAAGCGTATATTTCATATTGGTGTAATCTTTCACTTTTGCCCCGTATGAGGCATAAAATCCGAATTTGTGGTCTGTCATAGACAGAATTTCCTCATAATTCATCTCTGAATAATGTTCTTCCACATACGCCATTTCTTCCAGTTCTTCTTCGGTATATGTTGTATTTTCGCTGGTACAATAACTTTCCCATTGCGGTGATGGTGTATATGGACTATCTTCGTAAACACCTAAAACATCATCTTTTATGGATTCCATAAAAGTATCATATTCTTCTTCATCGCTTACAACATAAGAAATAGCACTGGTATGAACAAGCATACTATCTTCCAGATAATATTGAATATCCGTTGCACTCTGCGGCACATCCGTATAAATATAACCGCCGGCGTCTACATAATCCTGTATGGAAGTAAAATTTGTCTTTTTACTGCAAGCTGTTAATGCAATCAGAGAAATACAACCTAAAAGAATCATACTTAATTTTACAACCCGTTTTACATGTCTTTTACCTTGTTTTTTCATCTCTTACTCCTTATGTTGTAGTGTGTTGTATATCCGTATATCAAAACTTTGAAATTTTCTAAATCTCTCTTTTAATATAAATTACTTCAAAGTTTAAGGAATATCCACTGTCTTTACTATCTCTGCACTTTTATATTGCACTTTATGGCTTTCCTTGTCAATCTGTATCACTTCTTTTAATAAATAAAGCTCGCTGGATTGGGCTTCTCCGCCAATCATAGGGTGAATATAATAGCAGGTATAAATGTAACAATCTTCTTCCTCAGCCACTTCACGATATAGAACAGTACTTTTGTTATAATCGTTATATATATCCATTTGCTCTTTCACATAATCCAAGCTTAATTCACCAAGCATAATCAGTTGTCGTTTATCTTCAACCTTAGTGTAAACCAGGGACTTCATATAAATCCATCGATAGGCCCTTTGGGTTTCGTTACTGACTAAAACCCTGTTGTCATCATAATAGCGGTTGATTTCCGTATATGTTGAAGTGTATTCTACATAACTGTCATTTTCACCGCAAAGAATCAATTTAAAATCATCTATGGCTTTTCCGGGTTCGTATTCTGTATAACTTGTATTACAAGAATAAATGGCATCCGTGATATCCACCTCTGCAAAGGTTTTCATTTTCTGGGAATCAATTACGGAATTTAATTCACTTTCATCAATTGAAAAGCAATCCTCAATAAAAAATAACATACATTCTGTGGGTGCATCGGGACAAGTTTCTGTAAGCACTAACATTTCCTTGCCAAAATAATCTATTTCGGTGTATTCACCTTCCGGAAAAAAATCATATGTATCATAATCATGATTATAGATATATAAAAGGTCTTCGTCACTGATATTTTCAATTTCTTCTGCAGACGCAAAGGCAAATTCTTTTCCCGGTTCTTCGGTGTCGGATTCTAATTCTTTGTTGTCGTCGGTATCTTCTGATAATTCATTATTATTTGTACTTTCACCTTCTGAATTTTCATCCGCCGCTATTTCTGAAGTATCCTGATTGTTTATAATCATATTAAAAACATTATTTTCCGCAGAATTGCAGGCAATTAAAAACATTGTCATTATGGAAATTATTATAATTAAAAACTTTTTCATTTTCTTCTCCCGATTTTTTCACCTTATATTAAAGATACGTTTTTAATAAGTAATTTTATGGATATCTTCTGATTTTTTCTCTTTTCTTTTATAAATACACCAGTATATGGGATAAGTAATACATTGAAATAATACAAAAAGAAAACACCATAAAACTTTCGTTCCCGTTTCCAAATTAGGATTTGTACATGCATATACACAAAATACAAACATATCAATCATAGAGAAAACAATTGTAATAAAAGAAAAACTTAACCATCCAATCGTCATTACAATTCCAAAAATACCTAATAACATACTTGAAAATTCATCAGGATCTGCGCCTATTATTTCCGCATGTATGACCATAACAAAAAGTGCAACATAGACCAATACAATACAAGCAATACTAATCACTAAACATATCAAAGGCCCAAAAGCAAGAACACCTTCCCAAAATTTTTTCATATTAAATCTCCTTACGATTCATTATTTTTGATTTTATAAATTACCTTTATATTTATAACACTTACTACGCTTTTAAAAGGTTGCAAAAAACCCCGCCGTTAAGGCGGGGTCGCGTAATTTTAAAATTTTGCAGAAGCTAAATTTTTATCATTATAAAATTTTTACATTACTTCTTATTCTTCAGAACCTTCTCCTGACTCTTCTTCATCCTGAATCGGAATCATATCAATGTCCTTAGGTTCTTCTTCTGCCACTTCGCTGGTCATATCTTCTACCGCTACTTCACCGTTTTCATCGGTTACTTTCTCACGAACTTTCGCAATCTTGGCAACGGCTACCTTATCATCAAGGTTAATTAACTTAACACCTGAAGTGATTCGTCCTAAGATTGATACATCTTCCATACGAATCTGGATAATGATGCCTGCTGTAGTAATCATCATAATTTCATGGTCATCATTTACAGCCTTAACACCTACAACATCACCGGTCTTTTCGATAATCTTGTAGCACTTCACACCCTTACCGCCACGTTTCTGAACGGTAAATTCGTCAAGGTAGGTACGCTTACCATAACCCTTTTCGGAAGCGATAAGTAAAGAGTCGCCCTGGTGGTCTAACTGCATACCAACGATTTCATCCTGGTCGGCAAGGTTCATACCGATTACACCCATAGAACTACGTCCGGTTGCACGTACATCGGTTTCCTTAAAGCGGATACACATACCCTGCTTAGTTACAAGGAAAATATCGGTATCCTTATCGGTAGATTTTACTTCAATTAATTCATCGTCTTCTTTTAAGGTGATTGCAATAAGACCATTCTTACGGATATTCTCATATTCGGTAATGTGAGTCTTCTTAACAATGCCCTTTCTGGTTACCATGAAGAGATTTCTTTCTTCTTCGTATTCCTTAATCGGAATGATTGCGGAAATCTTTTCACCGGGATTTAACTGGAGAAGGTTAATAATTGCCACACCTCTTGCAGTTCTGCCGGCTTCCGGAATTTCGTAAGCCTTCAAACGATAAACCCTACCGAAATTTGTGAAGAACATAATATAGTGGTGGGTTGTAGTCATAAGAAGATCTTCGATATAGTCATCTTCAATGGTCTGCATTCCCTTAATACCACGACCGCCACGATGCTGAGACTTAAAGTTATCCACTGTCATTCTCTTAACATAGCCTAAGCTTGTCATGGCAATGACTGTATTCTCGTTAGGAACCAAATCTTCCATAGAAATATCGTACTCATCAAAACCAATCTTGGTTCTTCTGTCATCACCGTATTTCTGGGCAATCAACATAATCTCATCCTTGATTACACCAAGAAGTAATTTTTCATCTGCAAGAATTGACTTGTAATAAGCAATTTTTTCAAGTAATTCCTTATGTTCATTCTCAAGTTTTTCACGTTCCAAACCTGTTAACGCACGCAAACGCATTTCGGTAATGGCATGTGCCTGTACTTCCGATAATGCAAAGCGTTCCATTAAGGTAAGTTCCGCAGTTTTAGTATCTTTACTGCCACGAATAATCTTGATTACTTCATCAATATTATCCAAAGCAATTAATAAACCTTGTAAAATATGATCACGTTCTTCTGCTTTATTCAAATCATATTTGGTTCTTCTGGTTACTACTTCCTTCTGATGCTCCAAATAATTTGTAAGCATTTCAAGAATATTAAGAACCTTAGGCTCGTTATTTACAAGCGCAAGCATAATTACACCGAAGGTATCCTGTAACTGGGTATGCTTATAAAGGTGATTTAAAACAACGTTAGGATTTACATCTCTACGAAGTTCCACTACCACACGCATACCTTCACGGTTGGATTCATCACGTAAATCTGTGATACCGTCGATTTTCTTTTCTTTCACAAGTTCGGCAATCTTTTCGATTAAACGTGCCTTATTTACCATATAAGGTAATTCGGTTACGACAATTCTGTTTTTACCGTTCTGTAAAGTTTCAATATTGGTTACCGCACGCACTCTGATTTTACCACGACCGGTACGATATGCTTCTTCAATACCTCTGGTACCAAGAATCTGTGCTCCTGTCGGGAAGTCCGGTCCTTTAATAATATCGAGAATTTCTTCAATTTCAGTTGCACGGTCTTCTTCTACGCGGTTATCAATAATTTTAACAACTGCATTAATAGTTTCACGTAAGTTATGAGGCGGAATATTTGTCGCCATACCTACCGCAATACCTGTAGTACCGTTTACCAAAAGGTTAGGATAACGGCTGGGTAAAACAACCGGCTCCTTCTCCGTTTCATCAAAGTTAGGCATAAAATCAACGGTATCTTTACCGATGTCAGCCAATAATTCTACAGAAATCTTTGATAATCTTGCTTCGGTATATCGCATAGCCGCAGCACCATCACCGTCCACGGAACCAAAGTTACCATGACCGTCGACGAGAGGATATCTTGTAGACCAATCCTGTGCCATATTAACCAAAGCACCATAAATAGAGCTGTCACCATGAGGGTGGTATTTACCCATCGTATCACCGACGATACGGGCACTCTTTCTGTGGGGCTTATCCGGTCCGTTATTTAATTCAACCATGGAGTAAAGAACACGTCTCTGTACCGGTTTCAAACCATCTCTTACATCAGGCAATGCACGGGCTGCAATAACGCTCATGGCATAGTCGATGTAGCAGGTTTCCATGGTTTTCTTCAAATCGACTTCTTGCACTTTGTCAAAAATTGTATCATCCATTGTAGTGGCTCCAATCTTTATGTCTTTAAATAAGACTTATCCATTCAAATTCATTCGATATTACCCTTTTTTCGGGCATTCTCTTCATTAAATATCCAAATTCTTTACAAATCTTGCGTTTTCTTCAATAAATTCACGTCTCGGTTCAACTTTATCACCCATAAGTACGGTAAAAGTTAAGTCTGTTTCAGACTCAGCCTGCTCGTCCATAGTTACACGAAGAAGAATTCTCTTCTCAGGATCCATAGTGGTTTCCCAAAGCTGTTCCGCATCCATTTCACCAAGACCTTTGTAACGCTGAATTTTATTATTCTGGTCACGGCCAACTTCTGAAAGAATCTTGTCCAATTCTTCATCAGAGTAAGCATACCAAACCTTTTTATTCTTCTCCAATTTATAGAGAGGAGGCTGTGCCAAATATACATAACCCTGTTTAATTAATTCCGGCATAAAACGATACAAGAATGTAAGTAAAAGTGTACTGATATGTGCACCGTCAACGTCGGCATCGGTCATAATAATAATCTTATGATATCTTAATTTACTGATATCAAAATCATCATGGATACCGGTACCGAATGCAGTAATCATAGCCTTAATTTCCGCATTGGCATAAATTTTATCTAATCTTGCTTTTTCTACGTTAAGGATTTTACCACGAAGAGGTAAAATCGCCTGGGTTGCACGGCTTCGCGCGGTTTTAGCACTACCACCCGCAGAATCTCCCTCGACGATGTAAATTTCACAGTTTTCCGGATTTTTATCGGAACAATCTGCTAATTTACCGGGAAGTGCCATACCTTCCAAAGCAGTTTTACGTCTTGTTAAATCACGTGCTTTACGTGCAGCTTCTCTTGCTCTCTGGGCTAAAATAGATTTCTCACAAATCATTTTAGCTACTGTAGGATTCTGCTCTAAGAAGTAGGTAAGCTGTTCACTTACGATATTATCAACAGCAACTCTCGCTTCAGAGTTACCGAGCTTTTGCTTTGTCTGACCTTCAAACTGAGGTTCTTCAATTTTAACAGAAATAATAGAGGTCAAACCTTCACGAATATCTTCACCGGAAAGATTTGCTTCACTTTCCTTTAATAATTTGCTTCCGCGGGCATAATCATTGAAAGTCTTGGTAAGTGAATTTCTAAAACCTGCTAAATGTGTACCACCTTCCGGTGTATTAATATTATTTACGAAACTATATGTACTCTCATTGTAAGAATCATTATGCTGAAGGGCTACTTCCACATAAACGCCGTTCTTGGTTCCTTCAAAATAGAGAATATTCTCATAAAGCGGTGTTTTACCCTTATTCAAATATTCAACGAATTCCTTAATACCGCCTTCATAGTGAAAACTTCTTTCCTTAGGCTCTTCTCCTCTTTCATCAATCAAAGTAATACGAAGACCTTTGGTTAAGAAAGCCATTTCACGGAATCTCTGCTTTAAAATATCAAAATCAAAGATGGTTTCTTCAAAAATAGTATCATCCGGGAAGAAAGTAACCTTCGTTCCTGATTCTTCTTCACTGCATTCACCGATTACTTCCAAAGGATACATTACATGTCCTCTTTCGTAACGCTGTTTATAAATTTTACCTTCTCTTCTGATTTCAACTTCCAACCAGTTTGAAAGCGCATTAACAACAGACGCACCTACACCATGAAGTCCGCCGGATACCTTATATCCTCCACCACCGAATTTACCGCCGGCATGAAGAATGGTAAATACAACTTCAACCGCAGGAATGCCTGCCTTTGCATTGATTCCTACGGGAATACCACGTCCGTTATCCACAACTGTTACAGAATTATCCTTATTCAGGGTAACTGTAATGGTATCACAAAAACCTGCCAAAGCTTCATCAATGGAATTGTCTACGATTTCGTAAACAAGATGATGAAGACCTCTCGCAGATGTACTACCGATGTACATACCCGGTCTTTTTCTAACAGCTTCCAAACCTTCCAAAATTTGAATTTGATCCGCGCCGTATTCCTGCTGACTCATACTCTTCTCCAATCCGGTGTGATTTTCACACTTTTACAAATAAAATATTTTATAAAATAATTAAAAAATAAACTCTTTTCAAAAATTATTCTTCCACAGCACCATTTACAACTTTATAAACCTTATCAATTTCGAATCTGTTATTTACAAATTCATCCAAACCGGTACAGGTAATAATGGTCTGAATATCACCGATACTGTTTAAAAGCTGATTCTGGCGGTTGCTATCCAATTCCGATAAAACATCATCCAATAAAAGAACAGGACATTCTTTGGTAATCTTTTTGACCAGTTCAATTTCTGCCAGTTTTAATGACAATGCTGCAGTTCTTTGCTGTCCCTGCGATCCGAATTTACGGATATCAATGCCATTCACCATAAAAGCAAAATCATCTCTGTGGGGACCTACAGAAGTCATCTTAGTTTTAATATCTTTATCCTGACACTTCTTTAACATAGTTCCAATTTCAGATGCCGAAACATTCGGTTCGTAAATAATCTTAATTTCTTCCTTACCGCCGGACAATTTTTGATGAATATCATAGATAATTTCATTCAATTGTTCGCAGAACTGGGCTCTTCTTTCGATAATTTTACTACCATAAGATTCCAACTGGGTATCCCATATTGTAAGGGTTTCCCGCAAAGAAGGATTATAATATAAATCTTTCAAAAGAACATTTCTGTTATTTATGATTTTGTTATAATTCGTAAGATTATAAATATAAAACTGATCCAGCTGACATAGTTCCATATCAACAAAACGTCTTCTGTAAGCCGGGCCGTCTTTGATAATATTTAAATCTTCCGGTGAAAATAAAACGACATTTAAAAGACCAACCAATTCGGAAGCTTTTTTAATTCTTTCGCAATTGATTGCTATACCTTTGGATTTTGACTTACGAAGATGCATATCAATACGGTAATCCAAACCATCTTTTTCTAAAATGATTCTGATATGCCCTTCTTCAGCGCCAAATTTAATAATATCCTTATCTTTACTGCCTTTATGGGACTTTGTTGTAGAAGAAAGATAAATAGATTCCAAAATATTTGTCTTTCCCTGCGCATTGTCCCCATAGAAAATGGTTGTCCCTTTATCAAAAGACAATTGCAAAGACTCGTAATTTCTGTAATTTTCCAATTCCAGTGACTTTATATACATACTTCTACTTAACCTGCCACTTTTAAATCAATTAAAACTTTTAAAATAATTTTCACAATTATTTTAATAAAACTACTTCACAATTTTTACTTTACGACCTTCATATTCCACAATATCCCCGTCATAAAGTTTTTTACCGCGCTGTAATTCTACTTCGCCGTTCACTTTCACTCTGCCGTCCTGGATTTCAAACTTCGCATCCGCTCCGTTAAAAACCAAATTAGCAGCCTTCAAAGCCTGGCCTAATTTAATAAATTCGTCTCTTAATTTTAATTCTTCCATTCCAACATTCCTTTCAGAAGCTTATATATAAATAAACTCCTGAATTATAATAAATTTTTCGTAACTATTAACTATAAAATCATATAATTTAACCTTTTACATTTGGTTTTGAATAGTTTAAATATTTCTAAATTAGTTAACAGTTGTAAAGTTAACCGGCAGAATCAAATATACATAATTCTGTTCTTCATCTCTGATAAAGCAAGGAGCTTTAGGATTTACGAGATAAAGAGTAACTTCTTCATCATCAATTACACGAAGGGCATCAATTAAGAACTTAGGATTGAAACCAATCATCAAATCTTTACCTTCTTTGGTAATAATGATTTCTTCCTTCATGCTACCAACTACTGAATTAATCTTTAATTCCATAGCTTCATCGTTGATTGTAATGATAACCGGCTTCTTATCACCTTCTTTTACAAGAAGAGTTGCTCTGTTGATACAATCTAAGAATACCTTACGGTTTACTTTTAACTTGGTTTCATAATCGGTGGATAACATTTGATCAATCTTAAAATATTCACCTTCAATGATTCTTGAAACCATAACTGTTTCATCAAATTCAAATACAATATGCTTGTCTGTAAAATAAAGAGTTAAATCTTTATCTGTTTCACCGCTGAGAATCTTCATCAATTCATTCAAAGTCTTACCGGGAACAATTACCTTATTGGGTTCATAAGAATTCTTTAAAAATACCTTACGAATGGAAATTCTGTGACCGTCAAGAGAAACTACCTTGAAACAGTCACCGTTGATATCAAATAATTCACCACCCATAGCCTTATTGGTATCATTATCGCTGATAGAGAAGATAGTCTGGCGAATAATTTCTTTTAAGGTAAACTGTGAAAGAATAATGCCTTCCTGTCTGTCTACCTGGGGAATATCACTGAATTCATCAGGATTTCTTCCAATAATGTTAAATTTAGACTTTTCACAGGTAAGGAATGTATTATAGTTATCTTCTGTTTCAATGGTAATATCACCATCTGAGAAACTTCTTACAATATCAGAGAAAATTTTACAAGGTAAAGCAACCATACCTTTTTCAATAATCTGACCTTCTACAATTGTTTCAATTCCGAGTTCCATATCATTTGCTACCAAACGAATATTTCCTTTGGATGCATCAATTAAAATACATTCTAAAATAGACATAGTAGTTTTGGAAGAAACTGCCTTAGATACAATTTGAACGCCTTTTAATAAATCTGATTTAGAAATGATAAGTTTCATAGTGTGTATAAACTCCTTCCCTGGTTGAGGTTAAAATTTTGACCTCGCTTAAACATATTATTTATTAAGTAATTCGTATTATTAATATTAATAGCTGTTTAAATGTGGATAACCCTATTTATTATAGCAAATATAAGGCAAAATTGGAATGAATAAGTTGCTAAAAACTTACGGATAAATCAACTTTTTATTCGAAGTTATAAACATCTTAAAAAAATGCTTTTATACTACAAATTTAAGGGATATTTTTTATAAACAAATTATATTTTTTTATAACCTTATTTATCCACATATTAAGGTTATAAAATACATTTTATAATAATGAAAAATAATCATTTATTATTATAAAATTATCATTATTTCTTATTAAATAGGATTGATTTTCTTCTTAATAATATCAATCTGGCTAACCAAATCAGGATTGGTTTTCAATTGTTCTTCAATTTTATTTACGCCATGCATAATGGTAGTATGGTCTTTTTTATCAAGAATCTTAGCAATATCGGTAAGAGATACCTCTGTTAATTCACGACAAAGATACATAACAACCTGTCTCGGAAGAACGAATTCAGCATTTCTCTTCTTAGAAGTAATATCTTCTGCTTTGACACCGTAATGTTCCGCAACTACCTGAATAATAATAGTAGGAGTGATCATCTTTGGTTTGTCCGGATAAATCATATCCTTCAAAGCTTCTTCAGCCAGTTCTTTGGTTATTTCCTTATTATTAATCTTTGCAAAAGCAATTAATTTATTAAAAGCACCTTCTAATTCACGAATATTGGATTTAATATTCTCAGCGATGTATTCCACAATTTCATTGCCTACTTTTTTATGGCTTGTTTCGGCTATTTTATAAAGAATTGCAGCTCTTGTTTCATAGTTAGGGGGCTGAATATCAGCAAGAAGGCCCATCTGGAAACGGGAACTGAATCTTGCATCCAAGGTTTCCATCTGTTTCGGATGCTTATCGGATGAAATAATAATTGCTTTGCCGGCTTCATATAAAGTATTGAAAGTATGGAAGAATTCTTCCTGTGTACTTTCTTTACCTATAATAAATTGAATATCGTCGATTAAAAGAACATCAACAGTTCTGTACTTATCTCTTAATTTATTCATGGCAGAAGAACTACCGCTACGAATACCTTCAATCACTTCATTGGTAAAAGTCTCACTGTTAACGTAGAGAACTTTCATATTAGGATTATTATCAATAATATAATGTCCGATAGAATGCATTAAGTGAGTTTTACCCAGACCGGAACCACCGTAAATGAATAAAGGGTTAAAATCTTCGCCGGGAGATTCTGCAACTGCAAGAGCAGCAGAGTGGGCAAAGTTATTATTATTACCTACGACAAAGTTATCAAAAGTATATTTTGCTACCAAATTAGCCTGTCTGTATAAATGGTCATTGGTACTTTCCAGTTTACGTTCTACCACTTCTTCTTCGCCAACAGGAGTAGCAGCAGTTTCCAATATGAAATTAACGTCATAGTTGTGATCCATTAATTCAGAAATGGTAACCTGGAAGAAATCCTTATATTTCTTAATAATATAATTTAAAATATGAGCCTGGTTTCCGGGAATGAGCACATTAATAACGTCACCTTCTTCACTGTGAAATTTCAAAGGCGCAATCCATGTGTTATATGCTACGATGGAAAGATCGTATTCTTTTTTCAGAGTTTCTTTAATTAATTCCCAATTTTCGCCTACGTAACTCATATTTGTTTCCTTACCTATTATAAAAGTTATAAAAATCTATGTTGTTTGCCTGTTTTACATATATAAATTTATTATGTAAAGACTTTATAATTATTTATAATTATAAAAACCGAAAATACATCAAAATAATATTACCCTAAAACAAAAAAAATATCAAATGTTTCTTGGTTAAAGAATTATGTAAACATAATAATTACCATAATAAATTTTATAATATAGTTATTCACATGAATGTTTATAACTTTGTGAATGTTATTAGCATTAAATTTTATCTAAAATAGGCTTGTTTTAAACTGTAAGTTAAAATTATTCATATTTTATAAAAAGTTATCCACAAGTAATTCGCATTTTGTGGATTAAATTATGTTAATTTTTTATTTGTAACCACTTTTCTATATTTTGTATGTGTATAAAAAATTTAAAACAAGATGTTGTTTTTTATAAAAATAAAAATTTTTTAGTGAAAAATAAGTATATTTTTATTTTACATAAAATATGAATTTTTCCTTGACTAGGGCTGTTTCTTCCTATATAATTGCAAATGATGTTTCGACATAAGTAAAGGAGGTGTTAGACTATGAAAATGACATTTCAGCCTAAGAAAAGACAGAGATCAAAAGTTCACGGCTTTAGAGCAAGAATGAGCACTCCCGGCGGAAG
>JAGAQZ010000069.1 GCA_017622505.1 Lachnospiraceae bacterium | reverse complement strand
GGTGCCATACCTGAATTAATCAAAAGAAGGCTCTTATCATTCTTGGGAACCAGCGAAAAGCTGTTTAATCTCAAGTGATCCTTTGCCTCGAAATAATCAAGAAACATTTTACGTAATTCGTTTACTCCATACGCTTTCACAATACGTACCTCCACGTTGTAATTAAAATATATTCATCTTCATAAAAAAGGACACCGATACCTGCCTGCGTCCTAATCAGTCCAAATAAGCAACACTCATATTATAAGTTGATTTCACTTCCGTGTCAAACATATCATTTGCCTATTTTTATAAAAAACAGAAGCAGAAAGTTCATTTCCGCTTCTGTCCGCTCATCATATATTAAAATATTTTTTTAATTGGTAAAAATCTGAACCCAGTAAGTTCCGTATCCGGAATTTGGGTCAGTATAGTAACCAATACCCACCTGGCCGAAGGAACCATTTAAAATATTGGCACGATGTCCCGGCGAATTCATCCAACCTGACATAACCGAAGCTGGATCACCATAACCTGCAGCAATATTTTCACCTGCCGTCATATAAGCAATTCCGCCTTCATCCAATACGGTAAAACAAGAAGTACCATTAGGTCTTGTATGCGAAAAGCTTTGTGCTATTTCTTGTGCACGAATCTGGGCAACCGCATCTAAAGACGCATTCTGGCTGATTCCGCCAACACCCGCATTTGCTCTTTCCTGGTTCATTATTGCAACCACCTGCGCCTTATAATCGCCCTGTGCTACCTGTTGCTGTTGTTGCTGCTGTAAGGCTGCCTGTTCTGCCGCCGCCTGCTCCGCCGCTGCCTGTTGCTGTGCTGCCTGCTGCGCTGCTAAGGCTGCCGCCTCTTCTTCTGCAATCATTGCCTGATAAGAAGCTTCATCCATCAAATACGAAGACGCTACATATGCAGTGGCACCATTATACTGAATCTGATACCAGCCTGTATCGGCAATACCGGTAATTTGAATCTGATCGCCCTTATTTAATCCACCAATTTTTTCATAATCAGTTGACGGACCTTTTCTTACATTTACTGCCTTCTTTACAAATAAAACAGCATCATACTCTTCTACCGTAAATTCCGGTTCCTCAGACTCTTCTTCCTCTTCCGAAACTTCTTCTGCCTCAGATGCTTCTTCCGAATTATTTTCGGAATCAGACGCATCTTCCTTCGAAGAATCCTGTTCTTCTTTTACATCTTCTTCTGATGCTTGCACGGATTCTTCTTTTTCCTCTTCAACACTGTTTTCCTGCGAATTCTCACTATCTTCTTCCAAAGATACAACTTCTGTATTTTCATAACCGGAAGAAATATCCTCTGAAGTTGTTACCGCAGACGTATTGCACGCTGCCATTGCAAGTGTCAAAATCGCAATCAGAATGATACATTTTACTCTCTTCATACCCCTACCCCATCATTCATTGATATTTCCTGTGATTTAACAATTATAGTTTAATAAAACTACACCAATACTTCATTATTTTATATGTTTTTCTATAAAAAATCAATAGGCCGAATGAAACAGAACCGCTTTGTCCAAACTATATTAAAAAAGTGTCAAAGGAGTTCCCATTATGATACGACAAATCAAAACAATGGACGGTAATACAGCCGCCGCACACGTTGCCTATGCCTATACCGATGTATCGGCAATTTATCCAATCACCCCTTCATCGCCAATGGCAGATTATACTGATAAATGGTCTCACGAAGGACGCAGAAACATATTTGGCCAACCAGTAGTTCTTACACAGATGCAATCCGAAGCCGGCGTGGCCGGTGCAGTCCACGGTTCCCTACAAGCCGGTGCTTTAACCACAACCTTTAGCGCATCCCAGGGTCTTCTTCTTATGATTCCCAATATGTATAAAATTGCCGGCGAACTGCTTCCCGGCGTCATTCACGTCAGTGCAAGAACCGTTGCCACTCACGCCTTATCCATCTTCGGCGACCATTCCGATATTTATGCTTGCCGACAAACCGGTTTTGCTATGCTTGCAACCTGCAGTGTACAGGAGGTAATGGATTTAAGTCCTGTGGCCCATTTATCCGCCATCAAAGGACGCGTTCCTTTTTTACATTTTTTTGACGGGTTCCGTACTTCCCACGAACTTCAAAAAATCAATGTTTGGGACTATGAAACCTTAAAAGATCTCTGCGATATGGATGCGGTAGACGCCTTTAGGAGACGCGCGCTGAATCCAGAGCACCCTGTCACCCGCGGCACTGCCCAGAATCCCGATGTTTATTTCCAGGCAAGAGAAGCCTGCAATACCTTTTATAATGAAGTGCCGGATATTGTGGAACACTATATGAACGAAATCAATGCCCGTATCGGCACAGACTACAAACTTTTTAATTATTATGGTGCACCTGACGCTACCCATATCATGATTGCTATGGGTTCGGTATGCGAAACCGCAATGGAAACCATTGACTATCTTATGTCCCAAGGGCAAAAAGTCGGCCTGATTAAAGTCCGTCTCTATAGACCTTTTAGTGCGAAACATTTATTGTCGGCGATTCCTCAAACTTGCCGTGCAATCAGTGTTCTTGACCGCACAAAAGAGCCTGGTGCCGTAGGTGATCCCCTTTATCTTGATGTCGTTGCCGCACTGAAAGGAAGTCCTTTTGAAACAGTCCCCGTTTATGCAGGACGTTATGGTCTTTCTTCCAAGGATACACTTCCCGGGGATATTGCCGCGGTATTTGAAAATTCCGCTAAAAAGCATTTTACCTTAGGAATCGTTGATGATGTTACCCATCTTTCTTTAGACAGAATTAAATTGCCGGACACTACTCCGAAAGAAAATATCAGTTGCAAATTCTGGGGCCTTGGTGCCGACGGCACGGTAGGTGCCAATAAGAACTCCGTTAAAATCATAGGCGATCACACAGACCTTTATGCCCAAGCCTATTTTGACTATGATTCCAAGAAATCCGGTGGTGTCACTATCTCTCACCTGCGCTTCGGCAAGAAACCCATTCGCTCTGCTTATTTCGTGCACAAAGCAGATTTCGTTGCATGCCACAAACCTGCCTATGTCCGAAAATATGATATGGTACAGGACTTAAAAGAAGGCGGTATTTTCCTGTTAAACTGCAGTTGGACACTTGAAGAATTAGAAAGTGAACTCCCCGGACAGATGCGCAAATATATGTACGACCATAAAATCCGCTTTTATGTAATTGACGGATTTAAAATTGCCAAAGAAATCGGTCTCGGCGGCCGCATAAATACAATTCTGCAGGCGGCTTTTTTCGCACTGACCGATATTATGCCGGTGCAGGAAGCAGTCCGCCTTATGAAAGAAGCCGCAACCGCCACTTATACAAAAAAGGGCGATGAAATCGTGGCAATGAACCATGCCGCCATAGATGCCGGCGCCACTGCCTTTTATCAAATTGATATACCCGCAAGCTGGGGGCAGGCAGACTTTGAGCCCTTAGAGATTCAGGCACATGGAGAACGCGCCGATGTTGTGAGTTATGTAAATCAAATTCAAAATAAAATCAACCGGCAAATCGGACATACCCTGCCTGTATCTGCTTTTATGGAATATGCGGACGGCACTTTGCCTGCCGGCTCCTCTGCCTTTGAAAAGCGTGGCATTGCCTTGGAAGTACCAAGCTGGAATCCTGAAAACTGTATCCAGTGCAACTTCTGTTCCTATGTATGTCCCCACGCAGCCATTCGGCCGATTGCAATGGACTCTGCGCAGGCGCAAAATGCTCCCGAAAGCACTATGGTAGATTTGTTAGGTATTCCCGGGCATAAATTTGCAATCAGCATCTCGCCTTTGGACTGTACCGGTTGCGGTTCCTGCGTTAATATCTGTCCCGGTAAAAAAGGCGAGAAGGCCCTTCTTTTAAAACCTTTTGAAACACAACGTCCTGCCCAGAAAATGTTTGACTACGGTGCTTCCATTGAAACACCTGCAGCAGTATTTGAAAAATTCCCTCCAAAGACCGTGAAAGGCAGTCAGTTTAAGCAACCTTTGCTGGAATTTTCAGGTGCCTGTGCAGGTTGCGCCGAAACGCCCTATGCCAAGCTTTTAACACAATTATTCGGAGACAAAATGTATATTGCCAATGCCACGGGCTGCTCTTCCATCTGGGGCGGTTCCTCGCCGGCCTCGCCCTATACGGTAAATAAACAAGGGCGCGGACCTGCCTGGGCAAACTCACTATTTGAAGACAACGCAGAATTCGGATACGGCATTCAGTTGGCAAGCCGCGCACTACGCAAACCTATCCTGGACGCTGCAGAACGTCTGATGCATAAAAGCAAGCACGAAAGCATCCGGGAAGTAATCCAAAAATATCTGGATACACAGAATTCATCTTCCCAAAACGGTCCTGCAACCCGCAATATGATTGCCGCCTTGGAAGCCTGTGACTGCGTAGATGAAGATAAAGACTATATCTTAAAACACAGGGATTATGCCGCAAAGAAATCCCACTGGATTGTAGGCGGTGACGGTTGGGCCTATGATATCGGTTTTGGCGGCTTGGATCATGTTTTATCCGGCAATTCCGATGTGAATGTTTTGGTTTTTGATACGGAAGTTTATTCCAATACCGGCGGACAGTCCTCCAAGGCAACTCCTTTGGGTGCCATTGCCCAGTTTGCTGCCTCCGGCAAAGAATCCGGTAAAAAAGACTTAACTGCCATTGCCATGAGTTACGGGCAGACCTATGTGGCACAGGTTTCTATGGGGGCAGATTTTAACCAATGCATTAAGGCTTTTACGGAAGCCGAAAGTTACCCCGGCCCTTCCTTGATTGTGGCCTACGCCCCTTGCATCAGTCATGGAATTCAAGGCGGTATGACCAAAGCCAAAAATACCGAAAAAGCCGTAGTGGAAGCCGGTTACTGGCATCTCTTCCGCTACGATCCCCGCTTGGAATATGAAGGTAAAAATCCTTTTCAATTGGATTCGAAAGAACCAAAAGGTGATTTCCAGACATTTTTAGCAAGCGAAGTACGATACAATTCGTTACTGCGCAATAACCCCGAACGTGCAAAAGAACTGTTTGAAAAAGCTGAAAAAAATGCAAAGAAACGGTATGAAATGCTGAAGAAACGGGCAGATATATAAATAGGACGCAGGGGACCGGGATTTCTCTTGTTCCCTGACACGCTTTCGCTCGGTTCACCCACGTAACGGATGCTAAACTCGAAGATTTGCATGCAAATCCTCTCGTTAAGCACCGACGGGTTGAAAACGGTCATCGAACAAGAGAAATCCCGGTCCCCTGCTGTGCTATGAATATAATACTTTTTATCCGTAGTATTCCATATACTGATTTTATACTTAATTGCGATTAGAGAATGATTTGTTACAATTTAGTACCCATCATCCTCCACAGGGTCTTCAACGGTTTTTACCAGTTCCAATGTATTATCTTCATTGACTTTATAATAATTGTAGTGGTACATTTCATATCTGCTTATTAAATCATGGGTAATCAATAATTGATTCTCATCATCGATTTTCTCAGTATTCAGACGAAAAACATATTCAAACTTGTTCTCTGCAGGATTCCAGCAATAATAATAGTACCAATCATCATCTTTGGTATCCCATGCATAGACTTGCAAATCCAAATAACCGTCAAAATTGATATCAACGGTTTTTATAAGATGTTCTTCCGCAATACTTTCAGGACATCTTGTATATCCTTCTTCTACCATAAGAATTCCATCTTTTTCAATGGCTTCCTGCATAATAAGAGTCTGGCTTAAGCTGTCATTGAGACAGATATCAATTTCTTTGACACCATATATTTCATAATCACCAATTTCTTTTCCGAATGCCGCTACCGTAACCGGTATATCGCCAACATAGAAATCCAGCGACTTCAATATATAGTCCCCCGTCTCCGGAATATCCGGACGATACCATTTAGGAATAGCCTCTAAATCCAATTCATAAGTCTTCATGTTATAACACTGATTTTCATCTTTCCAATACCCCACCACAACTTTTTTAGTCGTAATATCAAACGATGAATACAAACAATATGCACCATAATTATCATATTCTTCATCCAACAGTGAACTACCATAAGCAACCCGGATACCATCCTCGAATCTACGATAAATCAGTGTATCCTGCGCACCATCGCCCCAGCACACATTGCAAAGCAACTCGCGAACGCCATCCCCGTCCACATCACGGAAATAATCGTCTCTTTCAAATCCCCAGCTTTTTGCAATAATGAAAGTCTCATCCCCTTCCACTGCATAATAAGTGGTCTCCATCGGAGTGCTATCCTTTTTGGTAATAAAATACCCATCGTACCCCAACAAATCGTAAAAACTAACACGACGCATGGTTTCGCTGTCAATATAATAAGGGTCTGTAATTACTTGACTGCCGCTTTCTTCTGCAATACTTTCCTCTACTGTATTATCCATTGATATATCGCCGTTTTGCGGCTCGCCTTCTTCAATTGTATCTTCTGCCAAAATGTTTTCTTCGTTATTTGGGATATCCGTTTCATCGCTACCCTTCGTTATAAAAACAATGCCCAAAACAACTGCAACAACAAGTACCACTGTGCCTGCAATGGGTAAAGTATATTTATATTTTATAATATTTTTAATACGTGATTTCACATTCCCTTCATCAAAACAAATCGGTGCCACAAAAACTCTTTTCCCCTTTCTGTTCCCTGTTTCCGCCGCAAGCAATAAGGCATTTGCATAATCTTTCTTTTTATCTTCGCCAATTCCCAATATCACCGCCTCATCACAGGCTTTCTCAATATCTTCACCAAGCATATGATATGCCACCCATACCAACGGGTTAAACCAGTGTATTATGCACACGATATATGTGATAATTTTAAAAATATGGTCCCCCCGCTTGATATGCATTCTCTCATGAGACAGTACATAAAAAAGATTGTTTTCCTCCAAGGTTAACGGCAGATAAATGCGTGGTTTTATTACGCCAAACACCATAGCGGTTTCAATATCCTGAACATAATAAATATTGTCACTTCCTTTTTTACTCACAGACAATTTTCTTTGTATTGACACATAAGACCATATAAAATGACCGAACAAAACCATTGCGACAACGCACCATATATAAGGTATCACAGATTTTATACCTGTCAAAAATAATCCGTTCGCCTGACTTTCAGGCAAAGTATGCACACCGCCCGCGTCAGTGACATCTACAACCTCATCACCCGAAAAAGGTATTTCAATATACTCTATTGGGGCTGACGGATTTATGTGTTGAAGTGCAAAATATTCTTCCGGTATCGTTACATTCTCCTGCTCCTTAACTGCCGGCATTTCTTCCTTCATTGTATCTGCGGCGTTATACTCATCATTAACATCACTATCTAACACAGCTTCATTACTATCCACCCACTGAATCACATCTGTATTCCAAAATCCTATGGGCAGTTCAATCTTCCATGGGAACACCAGATAAAAGAAAAGAATTACCCACAGAACCGCAACGTATTTGTGCGAAACATGCAAGCTTTTTAATATAAAACGCATCAGAAATATGACTGCAAAAATAATCACACCCTGCATACTCATTCGTAAAACCGTTTCAAAAATCAACTGTATCATAAGCATTCCTCACTCTTTGTCCGGAAACACATTCTTTGCGCACCGACTTTTCCTCCGACGCACAGATTACACATCTGCCTCGTCAATCATTCGCCTTAATTCTTCCACTTCCTGCTTGGACAATTTCCTTGAATTCATAAAAGCCGCAACAAATTTAGGTAAGGATCCCTCAAAAGAATCTTCTACAAATTCTTCGCTTTGTTTTGCCTGAAACATCTCTTTGGAAACCAAAGAAGTCACCGTCCCTTTCTCATTCTGAAAAATCCCCTTTTCACAGAGGCGCTTTAACACGGTATACGTGGTTGTTCTCTTCCAACTCAAATGCTCCAATGCAAGTTTTGCAAGTTCCCCTGATGCAACCGGCTCATTGATCCAAATTATTTCCGCAAACTTCATTTCAATCTCGCCCAATCTGTATTCTGCCATATTTTCCTCCATCTGATGTCGCCTTGTATTGGATATCGCCATACTTAATCAATAACAATAGGCAAAACATTTTTATATAATATTTTACCCGCCTATGTCTACACGTTGTAGAATATATTATTAGTCTACTCCTTGTAGAATGCTTTGTCAATGCCTTTTTCTACATATTGTAGACATTTCATCATCCATAAAATATTAGCAAAAAATATCTTTCAACATCATATTGCGAATTTTTGATAGTTTCTTTATCTAAGACAGCGGATATATGGGGATGGGAATGCACAAATAAAGCATCTGCGGGAATATAAAACAAATAGGTTCACAGGGTGTTTGTGTTCGTCGGTACTTGGATTGTGTTTTTTACAATCCTATGTACCGCTACGTAACACAACCAAGCGAAAGCGTCCCTAAGACCTATTGTTTTATATTCCCGCAGACTCATATCTAACCCATCCCCATATATCCGCGTCCTATTATAAAAGGCGCCGGTATAAACCGGCGCCCATTGTGGCAAATATTTAGTCTTCTTCTCCCCAAATCTTCTTGTTGAGTTCCACGTCTTTCTTCTCTACCAATTCAAGCACTGCCTTAGCCTTATTCTGCTCTGCGGTTGCTTTCTTTTCATCTTTGATGAGAAGTTCCAAATTACTTGAAATAACATCAATGTTGTTCTTAAATTCCTGAATCAATTCTGCTGTCTTAACCTTTGCAACCTCAGTAATTTCATCGATATAAGAATCAAACTGCTTTCTTGTAGTCTGGGCAAACATTGTCTCTACGTCGTTCTTGTATGACTTCTTGTCATTGGTAGAGAAAATAAAGATTGCCTTCTGCTTGTTGATATAATCGTCCATCTTCAATGCAGTTAAGCTTGAAGGGGGAATCTGTGTATCCGCTACGTTGGTAATTCTCTTAATGAGTTCTTCATCGATTCCCTTGTAACCGGTAATCTTCTTGATGATAATACCTTTTAATTCTTCAATCTGCTGCTGAAGGATTCTACCACGGTTTACTTTGTAGTAATCGTCGATTTCCTGCAAATAGCGATTTAATTCGTTACGAATGATATTATTCTTCTCTTCGAACACTTCAGGACGAAGCGCAATCCATTTCATCTTATCAGCAATATGACCTGCCTGAATCTGACGGTTACCCATTACAGTGTAAAGAGTATTAATATCGTCAATCTGGAATACCATATTTTCAGTAGTCATATTCTGTAAGTAATCTGCATAAGCAGCATCGATATCGCTTACCATATTGTTCTTCATCAAATCAATATTCTTTGCAATTTCTTCCTTGGAAAGTCTTGCCTGATTCTCGATTACTTCGTAATCTTCCTTGATGAAGTTAACAACGTTCTTAATACCGTCATAAAGGCCTTTTGCCTTAACTGCCAATGCATACTTCTGCGCGTACTTAATGATTTCCTGCTCAATTGCAAACATACCTGAGTTTACATAGAGACGCTGGATAATGGGATAAAGGCTGGCATCATCCGGATTATCGCACTTCTTCAACTCTTCCATACACTCTTCAATAAGCTGTTTGGTTTCGTTGTCAGCATTTGCCATTTTATCCAATTTAAAGTACATACCGGTTTCAACTTCAGAAGCTTTTGCCTTGCCTAAGAAAGGATCTTCCACAGGCTCGTTATTGATTTCGTTTCTGTGGTTTGCAAGCCATCTTCTTTCATCTTCCGTATCTACGTTGTTATTGATTGCTTTCGCAATGTAAGCAGCCTTAGATGATACGAAGAACAATCTTTCCTTCGCAAGGTCAATCTGCTGTGCTTCTTCATTGTAAATCTTATCGGTTTCTTTTAAGGTAACTTCTACCTTCTTATTCTTTAACTCTGCCAAATCAGCCAAGCCCTTAGTGTCAGCCTGGTTAATAACATGCAATGAACGTGTTAAGTCGATGGTTACCGCACCATTTGTCTCTTCGTTGTTCTTGGAAGAATTAATCAAATTATAAAGAATAGAGTTACCGGTACCTTCCATCTTGGTAGGCTCATAAAGCACAATCAAAATAGAGTTCGTCTGCTGATGAAGTGCTTTCTGAAGTACTAACAAATGCTCATTTGAATTACTGTCAGTACCCGGTGTATCATAGAATGTAAAGTTAATGTTCTCATCCAAAGGAATGGGGAAATTAACCTCAATGATACCGTCAATATATTCTTCACAATCCGCTGTGGGCGCATTAGGAATATCGTTTAACTTCTTGAGAATCTGGTACAACTGCTCATGCTGCTGTAAACGGAACATAAGCGCTGAATTGATTTCTCCGTTCACTTTCTCCTGTGTGAATTCACATTCACCATCTGCATGAAACGCAAATTTCTTCTTTGTCTCATCCCAAACAATGTTAGCGATGATTGCCTTATCGCTGTCACCCTTTTTCACGATAAAAGATACTGCAGGCTTCTCACTGTTCTTAATACGGAACATTTTAGCCGTTTCCGAATTAATACTTTCCGGTAAAATTCTCTTACCGATTAACGCATTGATAAAAGTTGACTTACCTGCACTGTATGTACCAACAAGACAAAGATTTACGTCGTTCTTGTTTAACTTCTCTCTCTTAATTTCAAATTCTGCCTTACGTGTCAGGAATGACTTCTGAATATCAGACCCCTGCAATTCCTTATTGAAAACACTGATGGTATCATCACAGAATTCACTGATACATGTATAAATATCAGCTACTGTAGGCAATTCAATAAACTTATTGATTACAAAACGTTCTTCCCCTGAAGTATCGTTGTACTCTTTTACCTTCTTCTCAAAATCTTCGTAATCAATTTTGGTACCCTTAAATACAAGGCTTACCTTGTCGCGTAAGAACTGCTCCCAAATATCCTCGAAGAATTTATTTCCATGATTCTGTAATAAGAATTCACCCTTATCCGGTCCGTACTGGGACAACCAGGGACACATAGCATACGGAATCTCAACAAATTCTCCTTTTGCCTTCGCTAAAAATCGAATTTCCTTTTTAACCGGATGATACATGATCATCAATTCTTTCATTACTCTACCTCCCGAAAATCGAAATTTTCCCCTTATAAAAGAAAACCATTTTAATTATATACTTATAAAATGCAATTGTCAAAAAAATCAGGCAAAAAAATTCCTTTTTTCACATATTTTTAGAACCAAAATGCAAATATTTGTTTATATTGTACAAAATCACTCTTCCGTGACTGAATTATGCACTACCACGTTCTGAATCCATATGCCTTTTTTGACCAAAATAATACCGATTACGCTCTTAATCAGATTCAGCGACTGGCAAAAAGCATATACGGGCACAATGCCCCAATCCGTATAGGTGACAAGTACCGTTGCCACCGGAATACTGATTACCCATAAGAACACACTGTCAAACAGGAATGTGATAAAAGTTTTTCCGCCGGAACGCATTGTGAAATATGCCGCATTATTTAACGCTTCCACCGGTGTTAAAATTGCACAAATGCAGATAAAAATCACTGCCAATTCCTTAATGGCGTCCGTGGTATTATAAATATTGGCAAAGCCGTAAGAACAAGCCGCCATCAATGCACCGGTAACCAGACAACATGCTACCGAAAAGGCAATCATCTTTGTCGCCGTGCTCTTCGCTTCCTTCAAACGGCCTGCGCCCAGTTCTTTTCCTACAATTACCGAAATCGAACTTCCCATGGACAAATACACCACATTAAAAAGATTGGCAATGGTGGATGCAATATTAATGGCCGCTACCACACCCAAACCTCTTTGGGAATAACGCTGGTTCATTGCAATTACCCCTGCAGACCAAAAGGTCTCATTCAAAAGCAAGGGTGCTCCTTTATAAATAATTTGAAGAATCAGCCATTTCGGAATATAAAACTTTTTATATACCCCTTTAAAAAAGGCTCTTTTACCCCTGTGACAACTGATGATTACAATTGCAAATTCCACATATCTTGAAATTACGGTCGCTACCGCCGCACCAACCACTCCAAGTTTCGGGAAACCGCACAAACCAAAAATAAGCAACGCGTTCAAAAGCAAATTAATGAAAACCGCTATTGTACTGGCAATCATGGGAAGCACTGTCTCTTCTGTCTCTTTTAACGAACTTGCATAAGCTTCTTTTATAGCAAAAGGCGCAAGTCCCCATAGCATAACCACCAAATACTGTTTGCCATACATTAAGGTCGCTGCCACGTCGCCTTCCCCGGAATCCGTCAAAAACAGATTGATCAGAAAGTCCGGCCATAAAAGCAATAATGCAATGGCAATGGCCGATATGGCAATACATATAATCATTTTAAAGCGTAATACATAACGCAATCCGTCTTCATTTCCGCTGCCGTAAAACTGTGCACCGAAAATTCCCGCACCGGATACACCGCCAAAAATGCAGATATTAAAAACAAACAGCAACTGATTCACAACCGCAACACCGGTCATCTGCTCCGTACCGACCTGGCCGACCATAATATTATCCAAAAGGCCGACAAAGTTGGTAATTGCCATTTGTATGATAATGGGGATGGCGATTCGAAGCACCATCCCGTAAAATTTTTTATCACCTATCAAATTTTTAAACATAATTCTCTCCAAAGCGATCCGCAAACGCAGGCTCAGGATTAGAAGTCGAACTTTTCAAAAATATCAAAACAATCCAAAGTCGCAAAGTAGTCCTTAGGAGTTTCGGCACGACGAATCAGCTTCGCACTTCCGTCCTCCTGCAAAAGAATTTCTGCGGATTTTAATTTACCGTTATAATTATAGCCCATAGCATAGCCATGCGCACCTGTATCATGAATAAAGAGATAATCTCCCATTTCGATTTCGGGCAACATTCTGTCAATTGCGAATTTATCATTATTTTCACACAAAGAACCGGTGATATCGTACTTGTGATCGCAAGGCGCATCTTCCTTGCCAAGTACGGTAATATGATGATAAGCACCGTACATAGCGGGACGCATTAAGTTAACCGCACAGGCATCGCAACCGATGTATTCCTTGTGAATGTGTTTCTCATGCACAGCCTTGGTAACAAGTCC